>JBPCRG010000040.1:0-3548 GCA_050997095.1 Thermomicrobiales bacterium
GTCCGGCGGGTCGGCGGCGAGCTCGACGCCGAGCGCGTCGACGCGCTCCGGGCCCTCGACGAGACGTCCAAAGCCACCGACGCGGCGATCGGTCTGCTCGCCCACCGCCCGCGGTCCGTCCAGGAGATCCGCCGCCGGCTGCTGCTGAAGGGCTTCGGAGCGGCGACGATCGACGGCGCGCTCGACCGCCTCGAACGCTGGCGCTACGTCGACGACGAGGCGTTCGCGCGCTTCTGGGTCGAGAACCGCGAGGCAAACAAGCCGCGCGGGCGCAGGCTGATCGAGCAGGAACTGCGGACCAAGGGTCTCGACCGCGAGATCATCGCCCAGGCGATCTCCGAGGCGGAGATCGACGAGCACGCCGCGGCGCTCGGGCTGGCGCGGGGCCGCCTCCACTCCTACTCCGGCATGGACCAGGCCATGGCCCGCCGCCGTCTCGGCGCCTGGCTGGCGCGGCGCGGGTACGGGTACGACGTGGTCAAGCCCGTGCTCGCGGCCGTCTTCACCGGGGCGGACGACGACGCGGAGGACGGCGACGAGGAACCGGGTTGAATCGGCGTTCATCTTTCCCATCCGGAGTCCGCGTGGTACAGTGAAAGAGGCTGGAAAAAGCCGGGCGGCACGCAATCCGCCCACCCACCCGCGACCCGTGGAAGCCCCCATGGTTCGGTCTCGTCTCGTCAAGCGCGCAGTGCACATGCGCGGGCTTTGTCGTTTCCGACATGGCCCCGCGGCATGGGAGCTGATCTGGGACAGGTGCGATAGGCTATGGCGGAATTCCGCTGGTTTGGACACAACTGCTTTCGCATCAAGTCGCGCGAGGCGACGATTCTGACCGACCCCGTCGATCGGGCCACCGGCTATCTCCTGCCGAAACAGGTCGCGGACATCGTCACCCTCTCCCACGGCCACCCGGAGGGTTCCAACCTTTCCGCGGTCAAGCCGCCCTTCCAGACCGTCAGCGGCCCGGGCGAATACGAGATGCACGAGGTCTTCCTCTCCGGCATCCACACCCACCACGACGCCGACGGCGGCAAGAAGGTGGGCCACAACACGATCTACCTCTTCGACGTCGAGGGGATCCGAATCTGCCACCTCGGCGACCTCGGCCACGTGCTCTCCGAGGAGCAGGCCGAAGCGGTCGGCGACTGCGGCGTCCTCCTGATCCCCGCGGGCGGGGGCGACGTGATCTCGCCCGAGCAGGCGGCGGAGGTCGTGACCCAGCTCGGGCCCAAGATCGTGATCCCGATGCGCTTCGCGACGGAGATCGGCGACGCCGGGCTCGGTTCGCTCGAGACGTTCGCGAAGGCGCTGGGCATCCCGCTTTCCGCGCCGGAGGAGAAGCTCACCCTGCGCTCGTCGGACGTCGTCGAGCCGATGCGCCTGATCGTGCTGAAGCCGGAGGCCGAGGCCGCGAAACGCTGAGCGCGCCGCCCTTCGGCGCGCGATACGCCCCGCCGACCCGAAGCGTGCGGGTGCACGATTCGGAGGCGGCGACCCCGAGTGTCGACGGACGCGTCGAACGATGTCCATCCGGTCGGAGGAGGAGAACGGTGCCCAAGTACATCTTTGTGACCGGCGGTGTGGTCTCGTCCGTCGGCAAAGGCATCACGACGGCGTCGATCGGCCGCCTGATCAAGAGCCGCGGCGTCAGCGTCTCCGTCATGAAGCTCGACCCGTACCTGAACGTCGACCCCGGCACGATGTCGCCCTACCAGCACGGCGAGGTCTTCGTGACCGACGACGGCGCCGAGACGGACCTCGACCTCGGGCACTACGAGCGGTTCATCGACGAGAACCTCTCCCGCGCCTCCAACGTCACGACCGGGCAGGTCTATTCCGCCGTCATCGCCAAAGAGCGGCGCGGCGACTATCTCGGCGGCACGATCCAGGTCATCCCCCACATCACCAACGAGATCAAGAGCCGGATCCGCCTCGCCTCGCGCCAGCACGCCTCGGACGTCGTGATCGTAGAGGTCGGCGGCACGGTCGGCGACATCGAGGGCCAGGCGTTCCTGGAGGCGATCCGGCAGCTGCGGCGGGAAGTGGGCCGGGCGAACTGCCTCTACATCCACGTCACGCTGCTGCCGAGGATCGCCAGCACCGGCGAGCTCAAGACCAAGCCGACCCAGCAGAGCGTGCGCGAGCTGCGCTCCCTTGGGATCCAGCCCGACGTCATCGTCTGCCGCGCCGACAGCGACATCCCCGACGACGTGCGCGAGAAGATCGGCCTCTTCTGCGACGTCGACCCCGAGGCGGTCGTCGCGATGCCCACCGCTTCGACGATCTACGAGGTCCCGCTCTGGCTTGAGGACACCGGGCTCGGCGGCTACATCGCCCGCCACTTCGGGCTCGACCATCACCCCATCGATCTCGACGAGTGGCGCGACATGGTCGCCAGGCTGAAGTCACCGCACGGCACGGTCCGGATCGCGCTCGTCGGCAAGTACGTCGACCTGCACGACTCGTACATGAGCATCGCCGAATCGCTGTCCCACGCCGGACTGGCCCACGGCGTCGCGATCGAGATCGACTGGGTCAATTCGGAGACGGTCGCGCCGGACGAGATGGCGCAGCGTCTGCGCAAGGTCTCCGGCGTCGTCGTCGGCCCCGGATTCGGACCGCGCGGCACCGAGGGCAAGGTCTCGGCCGCCCGCTACGCCCGCGAGCACGGCATGCCCTACTTCGGCATCTGCTACGGGCTGCACATGGCGGTGATCGAGGTCGCCCGCGATCTCTGCGGGATGGAGAACGCCAACTCGTCGGAGATCGACCCCGACACCGCGTTCCCCGTGATCGACTTGATGCCGGGCCAGCGCGGGGTGGAGATGGGCGGCACCATGCGCCTCGGCCTCTGGCCGTGCAGTCTGGAGCCGGAGACGAAGGCGGCGGAAGCCTACGGCGAGGCCGACGTCGTCGAGCGCCACCGGCACCGCTTCGAGGTCAACAACGACTTCCGCGACCGCCTCGCCGAGGCTGGTCTGGTCGCCAGCGGCGTCTCGCCGGACGGCCAACTCGTCGAGATCATGGAGCTGCGCGGCCATCCGTTCTTCGTCGGCGTGCAGTTTCATCCGGAGTTCCGCAGCCGGCCGACCCGCGCCCACCCGCTCTTCAAGACCTTCATCGCCGCCGCGATCGAGACCCTGCCCGACGGCGCCCAGCGGACCCTGCCGTTGAACGGGGTCGTCCCGACCAGCGCCGCGATCCGGCAGGAGGCGCTCGCGGGTTCGCGAACCTGATGCGGGGCGTCGCTCCGGATTCCGTCGCCCGTCGGTCGAGGAGTCGGGACTGCGATCCCGTTCAGGGTAGCGGGAAAGGCATGGAGATGGGACGAGGACGCGGTGTGGACCGATTCGCCGGAGCGCTTCGGGGCGGAGTCGCGGCGAGGTCGTCGATCGCCGCCGTCGCGTTCGGCGGCGGGGTCGGGGCGCAGGGCGCCTCGCCGGAGGCGTCGCCCGCGCCCGGCGGGCAGGACTGCACCGCCGATCTCGGGATCGTGCGCAGCGCGAAGGCATGCCTCGCCTTCGTCCACGCCTCGCCCGACGCGC
>JBPCRG010000043.1:0-5007 GCA_050997095.1 Thermomicrobiales bacterium
CCTGGTAGAGCAGCGGCTGGAAGACGTGATGGTTGCGCCGGTCGATCAGGGTCACGCGGATGGGCTTGTCCGCGAAGCTCCTCGCCGCATCGAGACCGCCGAACCCGCCGCCGATGATCACGACGTGCGGCCGCTCCGGCGGTCTTCCCGCTCCGACGTCAGGCGATGTGCTCATTGCCTTGGCCTCTCTTCAATCGCCTGCCGCTTCGGCGCAACGCCCGATGCTGATCGCGGCGTCCAGCGTCGAGTCGGCTACAGGTGAATCAGTTCCGTCTCGATCTCGCCCAGCGAGCCCATCTCGACGTTGCGCTCGATGAAGCCGACGATGTTCGCCACCATCGCGTCGGCGTGGGCGGAGTTGTTGCTCACGCACGCCAGCCCGAACGTCGCCACCCGCATGTCGTCCAGATCCTCGATCTCCGCGACCGCGACGTTGAACGTGTTCTGGACCCGCTTGCTGAGCGAGCGGACGACTTGGCGCTTGTCCTTGAGCGACTGGGTTCCGTCGAGGTAGAGCGTCACCCGCGCCGCGCAGATCGTCATCGTCACCGGTCGCTACGACCCGCCGACGGGCGCGGCGACGGTCGCAATGAGGCGGACCTGATCGCCGTCGAGCGCCCAGGTCCAATCGATGCCCCGCGCGACGGCGATGACGTCCGTGGCGTGGTTGAACTCGGCCGTCAGCGCCGGGTCGACCTTGAACATCGCGCTCAGCATCGGGTCCGGAAACCCCTCGATCACGGCCTCGGCCCGGTCCAGGCCCAGTTCGGCGGAGACGACGTCGGCGCCGAGCGCCCGTAGGTTCGTCAGCATCGCGTCCATGAACTCCCCGGCCTCCCATGCCCGCGGCTCGTCCCAGGCGAGGCTGAAGGTCTCGCCCAGCGACCGCGCCCATTCTCCGAGCGGAATGCCGCGGTCATGGAGGAAACGCGCGGTCGCCATGATCGCGGCTTGGGCGTTGGACTGCGCCTGGTCGAGCAGCTCCTCGCAGGTGTAGTCGGCGAAACCGTGCTGCTCGTCGTCGGATTCGCCGTCGTCGTTCCAGACGTCGTGTTCGACGACCGGCGGACTTCCATCGGTCGGAGTGTTCATCATTGCCGCCCCTTCGCTCGACCGGCTCGGACAGCCGCGTCCCGGCTGATTATCGGGGCGGGGGGCCGGCTCCCGCCAACCACTCGATCTCCTCGCGCCGTCCCCGCAGCAGCGCCCGATCCCGTTCGTTCTGGGCAAGCGCCTCGGCGCGGCCGCACCAGACGAGCGCCTCGCGGTGCCGTCCCGCGCGGCGCAGGAGATCGGCCTGGGTGGCGGGGAAGTACCGGTACTCCTCGATCTGCGACCGTCGCCGCAACTGGTCGAGCAGCGCGAGCCCGGCGTCGGGACCGTCGGCCATCGCGACCGCCACCGCCCGGTTGAGCTCGACCACCGGCGTCGGCGTCATCGCGACGAGCACGCCGTAGAGCGCGACGATCTGCACCCAATCGGTCGCGTCCGCGGTCTTCGCGGCGCCGTGGACCGCCGCGATCGCCGCCTGCACCTGATACGGCGCCGGGCGGCGCATCCGGAGCGCGCGCGTCAGCAGGGCATCCCCCTCGTCGATCTGCGCCCGATCCCATCGCGTCCGGTCCTGATCAGCCAGCAGGACGGCGGCGCCGTCCGGTCCGGATCGGGCCAGCCGCCGGGCGTCCTGAAGGAGCAGCAGCGCCAGCAGGCCCAGCGCCTCAGGCTCGTCGGGCATCAGCTGGGCGAGCACGCTCGCCAGGCGGATCGCGTCCCCGCTCAGGTCCTGCCGAATCGTCGATTCCCCCTCCGACGGCGCGTAGCCCTCGTTGAATATGAGGCAGACGACCGACAGGACCGACCCGAGCCGGGCGGGCAGCGCGTGCGGGGGAGGGACCGCGTACGGGATGCCCGCGTCGCGGATCTTGCGCTTGGCCCGGGAAAGGCGCTGCGCCATCGTCGATTCCGGCATGAGGAATGCGCGGGCGATCTCGCCCGTGCTCAAACCGCCCAAGGTCCGGAGCGTCAACGCGATCTGCGCCTCGACGCCCAACGCGGGGTGGCAGCAGGTGAAGATCAGACGCAGGCGCTCGTCGGCGATGGTCTCGTCCATGGCGCTCTCCCGTGCGTCCAGGTCGTCGGCAGTCTCGGGGAGCAGCGACGGCAGTCTCGACCGGTGCAGCGCCTCGCGGCGGAACCGGTCGAGCGCCTTCCGCCTCGCGGCGACCACGAGCCACCCGGCGGGATTGGCGGGCAGCCCGCGGACGGACCAATCCCGAAGCGCGGCCTCGATCGCGTCCTGCAGCGCGTCCTCTGCGACGTCGAAGTCGCCGATCAGGTGGATCAGCGCGGCCAGCACGGACCCGCGCTGCTCGCGGACGACGTGCTCGACCGCGGCGGAGAGAGGGTTTTCGTCCCCGACGGACGCTCGACCGGCGCCGTCGTTGCCTGCCATCGCGTCCCCCTCCGGATCCCATGCAACGCGTTTCGTCGATCCACGACGGGCACGACGGGATGCGTTGAGCCCGTCGCGCCATGTCGGGGGAGGCGTCAGGCGCCGTTCGTGGAGAACGCGACGATCGGGCGGATCTCGATCGACCCGGTCGTCGCGCCGGGGATCTTCGCGGCCCATCCGATCGCCTCGTCGAGGTTCGGGCAGTCGACGAGGTAGTACCCGCCGATCTGCTCCTTGGTCTCCGCGAACGGTCCGTCCACGGTCGCCACGTCCCCGTTCCTCACCCGGACCGTGGTGGCCGTGGCGGTCGGGTGCAGCGCTTCGCCGCCGACCATGCTGCCCGATCGCTGCAGCTGCTCCGTGTAGGTCGCATACTCCGCCATCATCGTTCGGCCAGCGGCGGCGTCGGGTGCGGGTGCGGTCGATTCCTCGCCGTAGATCATCAGCAGGTACTTCATCGCGTCTGGTTCCCTCCATGTCGCCCGAGGACGCTCGATCGCGTCACAGTACTGACGAACGGGCGGCGGCGTTTTCGACATCGAAGGGACAGTATCGCTAAATCACGTTGTGCTCCTGCGCGAAGACGCCCTCGTCGAAGCGGGAGGGGCGGAACGCCAGGATGTCGACCGTCGTCGCGGCGCCGTCGAGCAGCAGTTCGGCCATGCAGGCGCCGATCGCCGGCCCCTGCATGAACCCGTGGCCGCTGAACCCGGCGGCGACCGCCAGCCCCTCGACGCCCGGGACCCAGCCCAGCAGCGGATTGTCGTCCGGCGTGACCTCGTAGAAGCCCGCCCAGCCGCGCATCACGTTGGCCTCGGCAAAGGCGGGCGCGCGGTTGATCAGCGCCTCGACATTGGCCACCATCCACGATTCGTCCACGGTCTTGTTGAAGCTGCTCGGCTCGTCGCGGTCGCCCATCCCGAAAAGGAACCCGCCGCTCTCGGGGTGGAAGTACAACCCGTTCGCGAACTCGATCGTCATCGGCAACGTCTGGGGCAGAGCCTCGAACCGCTCGGTCACGAAGCTCATCCGCCGGTACGGGTCGACCGGAATCTCGACGCCCGCCAGACGCCCGACGAGCCGCGACTGCGGCCCGGCGCAGACGATCGCCAGCGGCGTCGAGATCGAGCCCTGCGCGGTCTCGACGCCCTCGACGCGCCCGTTCCGGCGGGTGACCCCCGTGACCTCGGTCTCCTCGACGATCTCGACCCCCGCCCGCCGGGCCGCCTGCGCGTAGCCCATGGTCGCGCTGTAGGTGTCCACCCACCCGTCCTCGGGGCAGAAGACGCCGCCGTAGACGTCGTCCACGACGACGAACGGGTTGAGCGCCGCGATCTCGGCGGGAGCGACCCAGCGGGAGGGCACGCCCAGCCCCTGCTGCAGGGCGAGGTTGGCGCGGAAGGTCGGCTCCTCGGCGGGGTCGGTCAGCAGGAAGAGATACCCCTGCTGGCACAGATCGATCTCCTGGCCGAACCGCTCGGCGAACGTCTCCCAGACCCGCACGCTGTAGGTCGCGAGCCGGATGTTCGTCTCCGTCGAGAACTGCTGGCGGATCCCGCCCGCCGCGTCCGCCGTCGCGCCCCGCCCGATCCCGTCCTTCTCCACGACCACGACGTCAGTCAGGCCCCGCTCCGCCAGCGCATGGGCGATCGCGCAGCCCATGATTCCCGCCCCGATGATCACCGCGTCCGCCGTCGCTCGCACTCCACGTTCTCCTTGGTCTCAACCGATGTGTCTCGACGATCCAGCCAGCCTCATTCGGCCATTCCGGACCAGCGGAAGATGTCGCGGACGGGCAGCAGAAAACCGGGCACGACGTCGATGCCGCTCAGCGTGTCGTTCTCGCCCAAAATCTCCTCGGGGGCCGTCGTCCGGAAGACCGTGATCGTGCGCAGGGCCGGTCGGACGACCCAAACCAACCGGACGCCTCCTATCAGATAGACTGCGACTTTTTCGAGCACCTCCGGCTCGTACTGAGAGGGGGAGACGACTTCGACGACGAGGTCCGGCACGATCAGGCTGTACCCTGCGGACGGATAGGCGGCGGGCAGTCGGCTGGCCAAGATGAACGAGATGTCGGGGGCGACCACTGACCGCGGATTGCCGGGAATCACGAACCGAGTGTCGGAGCTGAAGACCTCGCCCAAGTCGTGAAGATGGACGAATGCGCTCAGCGGTGCGGCCAGCCTGCTGGTGTTGGAGCCATGCCCGAGTCCCATGCCCTTGATCTCCCTCAACACGCCGCGGATCAACTCGTAGCGGTCGCCCTCCCCGCCCATCGCCTCAAGCGCCTCGGGAGTCATGGGAGTCACGCGTTCGACTGCCAGCATCGCTTTTCCTCCAAGTCGCCCGGACTTCTCTGCCTGCCCGCCTGATCGTATCACCGTCCGGCTTTCGATTGCGCCGATCCCGGGCGCCGACAGGAGTCATGGATGCCGGGTCGTCGGATGGGCGATGATTGCCGGATTCACGCATCGACGCAGCTTCTCCGGCGGAAGGGATCGCGAGTGAAGACGAACACCTATGACGCCTTGATCGTCGGCGGGGGCCACAAC
>JBPCRG010000133.1:0-7643 GCA_050997095.1 Thermomicrobiales bacterium
GAGGGGAGTAATTGAGCGGACGCGGCGACCATGGAGCACCTCCGCCGGCGGGATGGCCGGACGGAGAGCATTGTCGCTCCGTCACGCGGGCACCGCAGCTCTTTTCACCTTAAGTGCGGGAGAGCCACCACGTGATGACGAGGTTCGATCACAGGGTGCCGGCGGCTGCCAACCCTGAGTGCAACTTGTGTCGAGCATGTCGTGGCGAGGAGCGGCCCACGGACACCCGACTCGGCGTTCAGCCACGATCCGGACGTGCCTCACAAAGAATGACCTGACGTTAACATCCATGGGACTTCCGGGTGGTTGTATGGACACCCGAGATGGGTGGGTGTACCGTGATGCCACACCGTTAACAAATGCGCGCCGAAGCGATTCGGATGAGGAGAAGATTCGTGACGAACGAACGGGAAAACCGTCTCAGTCGACGCCGGTTGATCCAGGGCGCGTCCGCGTTGGCGGGGGCCGCCGCGCTGGCGCCGACCCACCGGCCATTCGGCGTGATGGCCGCCGACGATCCGTGGGCCACGCCCCCCGACGCCGCGAAGGCGGCCGAGCAGGCGAAGGATTTCCAGACCTACGGCATGCCCGACGACTGGGCGAACTACGGCGAGGTGCTCGCGAAGTTCGCCGCGAAGTACAGTCTCCAGCTCAAGCATGTCGACACCGACCACTCGTCCAAGGAGGAGATCGACCTCTTCGACAAGGAGAAGGGCAACCCGGTCGCGCTTTCCGCCGACATCGGGCTCCTCTGGGGCTCGGTCGCCGAGAAGCAGGGCGTCGTGCCCTCCTACATGCCGGCGAGCGCCGAGAAGCTGCCGGCCGGTCTGAAGGCCGCGAACGGCGGCTGGGTCGCCACCTTCACCGGCGTTCCCGCGATGGTGGTCAACACCGATCTGGTCAAGACGCTCCCGGCGAGCTGGGAGGACCTGCTCAAGCCGGAGTTCTCCGGCAAGATCGGCTCCCCCGGCGATCCGCGCGCCAGCGGCACGGCGCAGGCCACGTTCATGGCTTGGGCGTTCGCAAACGGCGGCGACGAGAACAACCTGAAGCCCGCCGTCGAATTCGCGAAGAAGATCCTGCCGCAGTACTCGGCCAGCGCCGCATCCCTCGAGGCCGTCCAGAAGGGCGAGCAGGTGATGCGGATCCAGTACGACTTCAACTGCGCCGCGACCGTGGCCAACCTGAAGAAGGCGGGCGTCAACGCCCAGGTCGTGATCCCCGGCGTCTCGATCTACGCGCCCTCCGCGCTGATGATCAACAAGTACAACACCGCCAAGAAGGACGTCGCCCAACTCTTTCTGGAGTTCGTGCTGAGCGACGAGGCGCAGATCGCGTTCGCCAAGTTCGGCGCGCGGCCGATCCGCTACGTGCTCGGCGACCTGAAGCTGCCGGACGACGCGAAGGCGCTCTGGCTGCCCGACAGCCAGTATGCGAAGGTCGTCCAGGTCAAGGACTTCACCAAGATCGACGCGCTCAAGATCGCCCAGATCTGGGATGACCAGGTCGCGTCCGCGTAGTGGGCGAGACCGGCGCATCCGTCCATTCGCCGACGTTCGCGCCTTCCGCGGCGCGGGCGTCGACGGGTCAGAAGATCCTGCGAAGGGTGGGGAAGGGGCTGGCGGACTGGCTGCCGGCCCTTCCGCTCTTCATCGTGGCCGGGCTTCTGCTGGTCGCGCCGACGGTCGCGCTCGTCATCCGCTCCTTCCGGGGCGACACCCACGGCTGGACTCTTCAGTACTGGGATCAGGTCCTCCACCGGCCCGCCGATCTTCGGGCGATCCGGACGAGCCTCAAGCTCGGCGCGATCTGCGGCACGATCGCGCTCGTGATCGGCGCGCCGTCGGCGTGGCTGATCTCCAAGATGGTGACCGCGCGCCGCTCGACGTGGCTCGCCCTGCTCAACGTGGCCGCGAACTTCGGCGGCGTCGGTCTGGCGTTCGGGTTCATCGCGGTGCTCGGCACCTACGGCATGTTCACGCTGCTCCTCCAGAACATCGGCCTGCCTTTCTCGGCGCCGCGCAGCGACTCGCTCCTCGGCTTCGTGCTCGCCTATTCCTACACGAACGTCCCTCTCTTCGTGCTGCTCACCCTGCCCGCGATGGGCATCCTCCGCACGGACTGGATGGAGGCGACGGAAGTCTCCGCGGCGTCGCGGCTCCAGTTCTGGCGCTACGTCGGGGTTCCGATCCTCACGCCCTTCTTCCTCGCGGGCTGGATTCTGATCTTCACCTGGTCGACCGGCATCTACGGTCTGGCGTTCGCGATGGCGGGGGACAGCGGATCGAGCCGGATCCGGCTGATCACGCTCCAGATCGGGTTCGCGCTGAACTCCGCCGCGGGCAGCCCCTACCGCGCCGCGGTCCATGGCGTCCTGCTGCTGCTCTTCGCCGCCGTCTCGCTGACGGGCTACCGGTTGATTCTCCGCTGGGCGCTGCGATGGTTCTCCTGAGGCGTCTGCCGCGCTGGCTCTTCTTCGGCGGGATCGTGCTCTACATCGCCCTGCCGATGATCGCGGTCGTGCTCTACTCGTTCTCCGGGCGCTGGACCCAGCACGTGCTGCCCGACGTCTACACGCTCGACCATTGGCGCGAGGGCTTGACTGAGCACCGCCTGCGCTGGGTGCTCTTCCGGACCACCTGGCTGGCGCTGGTCGTGCTTGTGCTCGACATCCTGCTGGTCGTGCCCGCGGTCTACTGGCAGCGGGTCCGCAACCCCCGGATCCGGGTGATCACCGAGCTGATGGCGGCGATCCCGTTCGTCCTGCCCTTCATCGTGATCGCGTACGGGGTGCTCGATCTCGTCGGCGTCTACCGGCCGCAGTTGCTCGGCACGTGGTACCTGCTGGCGCTCTGCCATTCCGCGATCGCCTTCCCCTTCCTCTATTGGGCGATCGACGGCGCGATGTCGGCCGCGAACGTCGGGCGGCTGAACGAGGCCGCCCAGATGTGCGGCGCCGGGCCGGTGCAGACGCTGCGGCTGGTGGTCCTGCCGAACATCGGGCCGGGGCTGGCGACGGGCGGGATGCTCGTCTTCGCGACGAGTTTCGGCGAGTTCGCGTTGGCGCAGATATTGGTCGGGGCCAGGTTCGAGAACGTTTCACTCTATAGTCTGAACCTGCTGCGGGAGACGACGTCGCAGTTCGGCAAGCTGGCGGTGCTGACCGTGATCACGTTCACGCTGCTCTTCGTCATCTCGGTGGCGGTGGTCTATTTCAATCGCGGGGTCGTGGTCCGCGCCCTGCCGGGTGGCCGGACGGTCGGCGCGGTCGGCGCGGCGGGCGGGGAGCGGGGATGAGCGGCGTCAGCCTGCGGAACATCAGCAAGCACTTCGGGGCGGTCCGCGCGCTCGACGACGTCTCGATCGAGGTCGCCTCGGGCGAACTGGTCGCGCTGCTCGGCCCCTCGGGCTGCGGCAAGACCACGCTCCTGCGCAGCGTCGCCGGTTTGGAGCATCCGACGTCCGGGGAAATCGTGATCGGCGGCGTGGAGGTCTCCGGCGTGCCGCCGCGCAAGCGCTCGATCGGGATGGTCTTCCAAAGCTACGCCCTCTTCCCGAACATGACCCTGCGCGAGAACGTCGGCTTTCCGTTGAAGGTCCGCAAGCAGCCAGGCGCGCAGGTCCGGGCCCGCGCCGATGAGCTGCTGGAGCTCGTCGGCCTCGCCGAGCAGGTCGACCGCTATCCGCATCAGGTCTCCGGCGGCCAGCAGCAGCGGGCGGCGCTGGCGCGGGCCCTCGCCCCGGCTCCGGAGGTGCTGCTGCTCGACGAACCCCTCTCCGCGCTCGACGCGCTCGTGCGGACGCGGCTGCGCGACGAGATCCGGCGGATCCAGAAGCTGGTCGCGATCACCGCGCTCTACGTGATCCACGACCAAGCCGAGGCGATGGCGATCGCGGACCGGGTCGCGGTGATGAACAAGGGCAGGATCGAGCAGATCGCGCAGCCGCCCGAGCTGTACGACGCGCCCGCGACCCGGTTCAGCGCCGGATTCGTCGGCAACCGCAACGCGCTCGAGCTGACCGCCGCGAACGGCAAGGTCCGGTTCGGCGCCGTCAGCGCCGTCCCGTCTCCGGCGGGCGCCGACGGCAAGGTGATCTGTTTCTTCCGGCCGGAGGACGTGAGCGTCTCATCCAACGGCGGCGGGCATCCGGCGGTCGTCGAGAACAAGATGTTCCTTGGCTCGCTCTCCCGCCTGCACCTTGTCTGCGACCTCGACGGGGCGCCGGCCCGGCTTTACGCCGATCTGCCGAGCAAGGAGGCGCTGACGCTGGAGGTCGGCGCGCCGGTCTCGATCTCGGTCCGGCCGGAGCACGTCCGCCTCTTCCCGATGGACGAGGATCGGTGACGCAGGTCGTCCCGATCGGTTGCGACCGAGAACGATCGCCGATCGTCGCAGGGACGTTCCCGCAGATGTCGGGGATCGGCGATCGATCGCTCCGGATCAATCCGCGAGGGCGGCCTGCAGGTCGGCGACGATGTCGGACGCGGATTCGAGGCCGATCGAGAGGCGGACGAGGTTCGGGTCGACCCCGGCCGCGGCGACCTGCTCGTCGGTCAGCGTGCCCGCCCACATCGCGGCGGCATGCACCGCCAGCGATTCGAATCCGCCGAGGCTGACCGCCTGCCGGATCAGCCGCAGCCGCGTCATGAACCGCTCGGTCTCCGCGTAGCCACCCCGGACGCGGAAGCTGAGTGTGCCGCCGAACCCTGCCATCTGCCGCCGGGCGAGTTCGTGCTGGGGATGCGAGGCCAGACCCGGATGGTGCACCGCCTCGATCCCCGGCCGACTTTCCAGGAATCGGGCGACCACAAGTGCGCTCTCGTTGTGCTGGCGCACGCGGAGCGGCAGGGTGCGGATGCCGCGGATCAGGAGCCAGGCGTCGAACGCGCCGAGCGTCGCGCCGAGCAGGATCGAGGTCTCCCAGATCCGTTCGATCGCGGCCCGCGAGCCCGCGACCGCCCCGGCCAGCAGGTCGTGGTGGCCGCCGAGAAACTTCGTTCCGCTGTGCATCACCAGATCGATGCCGTGCGCCAGCGGCCGCTGGTTGATCGGCGACGCGAAGGTGTTGTCGGCAAGCGTGGCGATGCCGTGCGCCTTCGCCAACTCGGCGACCGTACCCAGGTCCGTCAGGTGCATCGTCGGATTGGCCGGCGTCTCCAGCATGATCAGCTTCGTGCGTCCGGGCACGATCGCGGCCGCGAAGGCGGCGGGGTCGGTCTGGTCGACAAGCGTCACCCAGACCCCGAATCGGGGCAGGAGGTCGGTCAGAAGTTTGGACGTCCCCATGTAGTGGTTCCGCTGCGCGACGACGTGGTCGTTCTGGCCGACCAGCGAGAGCACGGCGGTCGAGATCGCGCCCATCCCCGAGGCGGTGACCATCGCCGCCTCGGCCCCTTCGAGCGCGGCGATCAGCGCCTCGGCGCGCTGTAGCGTCGGATTCCCGTAGCGGGCGTAATAGCGGGGATGCCGCGGCCGGGTCGCCATCTCGGCGAAGTCGGCGGCGGTTTCGGCCTCGAACGTCGAGGTCAGATGCAGCGGCGGCGCGATGTCCGAGGTCTGCTCGATCCCGTCGTCCGCGTGGACCACGAGCGTCTCAAAATCCGGACGGTCCAGGTCCGCGGCGAAGGGCGTCATGGGGTGGGGCTTTCCGTTCGGCGGGGCTTCCCGCGCACTCGATCCATCATCGGCACATCAAAACCAGAGATCGGCGGGGAGGAGGTCGTCGATCTCGTCGTCGGCGTCCTCGGGTTCGCCGATCGCGTCCTCCTCCGGCGACAGGCCCTGTCGCACGTCGTCTCCCGGTCCGCCGCAGCCGTCACGATCCCGCATCACGCGCCGCCTTCCCGCGAGCCGACGTCCAAAGGCGGACGTCTCCGGCTATCATGCCAGACTGGCGGGTGGACGAGCGATCGGGAGCGAAGATGAAGGTGATCAGGCAGGATCCGGCGGCCGCGGCCGTGAGCTCGGATCCCATGTTCGTCGGCGAGGTCGCGCTGCAGACGCTGGTCGGCGACGACGACGCCATGCTCCTCCGCGTGGCCTCCGTCACGTTCGTCGACGGGGCGCGCAACCGGTGGCACCACCATGGCGCGGATCAGGTGCTGATCGTCACCGCCGGCGACGGCATCGTCGCCTCCGGGAAGGAGGAGCGCGCGGTGACCGTCGGCGACGTGATTCTCGTGCCCGCGGGGGAGCGGCACTGGCATGGGGCCGCGCCAGGCGCGACTTTCACCCACTTCGCCGTGCTCACACCCGGCCCGATCACCCTCGACGAGTGATCGGGCCGGGCGGGCGTCAGCCGGTCGCGCGCCAGAGGCTGCGCGTGTTCCAAGTCTGCCAGAGCTTGTTGGGCTGGAAGCCGAGCACGTTCTCGTTGACGAGCACGAGATCCCGGGGGAAGCCGAACCACAACCCGAAGAGATCGTCGTCCACGGCCCGTTGCAGCGACATCAAAGAGTCGCGCTGCGCTGCGCCATCCGTCGCGGCCAAGATGTCGCGGACGAGCTTGTCGACCTTCGGGTTGGCGTAGCCCCCCGGATTCCAACCCTGCGGATTGCTGCGGATGTCCCAGGCGGAGCCGTAGAGATCGAAGTCGGTGAAGCCGGGGTAGAGCCCGTAGGCGTAGGCGATCAGGTCGAAGTCGTGGGTGGTGATCCAGCGGTCGCGGAACTTGTCGGCCGCCAGCGGCTGCACGTCGAGGGTGACGCCCAGTTCCTTGAGATCCGCGACGATGCTTTGCAGTGTCGCCGCCAGCTCCGGCCGGGCGTCGTCGCGGACGATGAGCGTCAGCGTCAGCGGCGATCCGGCGTCGTTCTCGACGAGGCCGTCGCCGTTCCCGTCCCGCCAGCCGGCGTCGCCGAGCAGGCTTTTCGCCTTCGCCAGGTCTCTGGCCGGGTTTTTCGCGTCCGCGTTGTTCGCCCATGGCTGGGCCACGGTCCCGGCGCGGTCCTCGTGGATGAATCCGCCGAAGACCTCCTTGGCATACCGGGCGCGGTCGACGGCGAGCGACAGGGCCTGCCGGATCCGGAGGTCGGCGAGCAGATCCGGATGATCCCGGGCCGGGTTGGCGAAATTGAACGCCGCGAACATCACCGACGCGGCGTCGACTGCGTAGAGCCGACCCGCGGTGTCGCTCGCCGCCGCCACGTCGTTCGGAGCCAGCGGCCAGACGACGTCGACCTCGCCGGACCTCCAGGCCTGGAGGCGCTTCGCCGGATCCGGCTCCGCCGCGAGGCGCAGCGTCTCGAAGTGGGGTGACCCGCCCCAATAGGTCGCGTTGCGCGCGAAGGAGACCGACGCCGGGTCGCGCTTGCCCACGGTCCAGGGCCCGGTGCCGAGCGGCGCGTTCTTCTGCCAGTTGAACCCGTTCAGCGTCCGCTGGCCCTCGGGCTGCGCCTCCCAGAACTTCGTGTATTGGCGGCGCTGGAAGATGAGCTGGCTGGACGGATTGAGCAGCCAGTTCCCGTCCGCGCCGTTCAACGTGACCTTGACGGTGTACGCGTCGACGGCCTCGGCGAAGCTCATGGTGGTGAAAAAGTTGCGGACCTGGCTGGCGATGTCGTCGCGGTAGACGAAAAAGGAGAAGACGACGTCGCGCGCCGTGAATTTCGTCCCGTCGTGCCATTTGACGTCGGTGCGCAG
>JBPCRG010000569.1:0-3122 GCA_050997095.1 Thermomicrobiales bacterium
CGGACGCGGGCGGCGATCGCCGAGACGCTGGCGGCGGCGTTCCGGGAGCGGGCGGCGATCCCCGCCGCGGCGACTGGCGCCGCGATGACGCTGACGATCGAGACGCAGACCGACGTCGCGGCCAGACTCGTCGCGACGATCCCCGGCATGGAGCCCGGCGGCGGGCGGATCGCGACGTTCGGCGGCGACTGGCCGTCGCTGTGGCGCGCGTTCGTGACCGCGAACAGCCTGGCGGCGCTGGCGGCCGCGGCGGGCGGGAGCTGGTATTTCGTTGCCCTGCCGGAATCGCTCGACGGCCGGTTCGCGGCGGCGCTGGACGACGGCGCCGCGCGGGAGGTCGGCGCCTTCTACGCGGCGCAGTGCTCGCCGCCATGGGGGCCGGCCTGTCCGCCCGAGCTGATCCCATGGGCGTCCTGATCGACGACGCACCCGGACCCTCGTGACGGGCGGCCCACGTGAAACCGGGAGGAAAAGACGAGCGATGTCCTCTGCACTACCCCCGGGGGCCGATTTCACCGCTTCGGCGGCGACGGTTGGTCAACAACTTACGAAATCATCAAATCGTCCGATGCATATCCCCGGCGCCGATGGTACGATCGAACCTCAGGTGGGCGTCCACTTCGTCGCGTCGATCGGTCTGAAGGAGAGCGCAGCCATGGAGCATCATCATCATCGGATCGCGGAGATCAAGGGTCTCGACGTCGGATTCCGCACCAAGCTCGCCGCGATGAGCATCCACACGGTCGAGGACCTGCTGGAGCGGGCGGCGGACGGGTCGAAACGGGCGTCCCTGGCCAAGGGGTTGGGGGTCGAGAGCGCCGAAGTCACCGAGTGGGTCAACCGGGCCGATCTGATGCGGCTGCGGGGCGTGGGCATGGAGATGGCGAACCTGCTCGAGGTCTGCGGCGTCGACTCCTGCAAAGAGCTCCAGCATCGCGTGGCGGAGAATCTGTACGCGAAGCTGAAGACGACGAACGACGCGGAGCGGATCACCCATCATGCCCCGTCGCTGCGTCAGGTGACCTCTTGGGTCTCCGAGGCCAAACGGTTCGTCAAGGCGTAGGCGGCGCGGTCTTCCACTGGAAGGCTGGGTCGATTCGCCCCAGACGCCGTGCACGAGCGGGGGGTCGGCGCGTCGGCCCCCCGCCTTGCGCTTGGGCCGCGGATGCTCCGCGCGGCGCGCGTCACGACGCGGCGGCGGGCGGGACCTATCGTTCATGGACGGAAAGCGGCGGTGCGGGCAGGCTCGATGCGTCGGCGGCGAACAGGTCCCCGGCGTCTTGCGAACGGGGTTGCCATGCATCCGTCGCATCTGAAAAGGCATCTCTGGAGAAACGTGCGGATCGCGGCGCCGTTGGCGTTGGCGATCATCTGGCTCGTGGGGTTCCGGCACGATCCTTCCCCCGCCTACGAATACAAGCGCCCCGCGTATGTGCGCCTCGACGCGGCGACCATTCCCAAGATGACGGACGCGGAGGTCCTTTCCGCGGTCCACGCCGACGTGGCCAATGCGGTCGGTCGACGCTGGGACGACGAACTGGCGATCGTCCAAGCGATGCCGCCGGGATTCATCGCGGTCTACGCCGTGGACGGCCTGGCGAGTGCGATCGATGAGGACGGCTTCACCCGGACGGCTCCCTTGATCGCCCGCTACTATCCCGATGCGGCGGCCGGTCTTCGGACGATGGGAGCCTTCCGGCGCGCGGCCATCGTGGACGAGGCGCGCGCCCTCGCGCGGCGGCTGCCGGCCGACGGCACGCCCGTGCCGAACGACGCCCTGGCGGGAGTCTGGCGGCTGAACGACCGCTGGCTGGCCTCGACGGAGAATGTCGCGACGCTGAAGGTGGCCTGGATCCGGGCGCATCCGGATCTGTTCGACCCCGAATCGGGCGCGACGCCGGTTCCATCGGGAAGCATCCTTTAGGGCCGGTCCACGCGGGATCCGCCCGCATGAGGATGACGTCGAATCGCTCGGCGGGGAGGCGGCTGGGCCGAGGGATGTGGAGACGTCCGCTCGGTCGGGCGGCCATCCTGATTCCCGGCCGACTCGGCGAAGGGTGGCCGCATCCCGTGAAATTGCGATCGATGCCATCGGTCGGGTGTCGTCGGGATGCCTGGGTGGCCCGTCCCCTCAGCGCTTGTCGCGCCGCGGGTCGAGCAGGTCGCGCAGGCCGTCGCCGGCGAGGTTGAGGGCGAGCACGAGGCCGAAGATCGCCAGGCCGGGGAAGATCGAGAGGAACGGCGCGTCGCGGATGTAGCGGCGGCCGGCGGCGAGGTCGGCGCCCCACGACGGCGTGGGCGGCTGCGCGCCGAGCCCGAGGAAGCTGAGCGCCGTCTCGTTCAGGATCGCGAAGGCGAAGCCGAGCGAGATCAGGACCACGATCGGGCCGAGCGTGTTCGGCAGGATCTGGCGGAAGATGATCCGCGGCGGGGGCGCGCCGATCGCGCGGGCCGCCAGCACGTACTCGTTCTCCTTCTCCGCGATCATCGCCGAGCGCGCGACCCGCGCGAACTCCGGGATCGAGATCAGCCCGATCGCGATGATCGCCCCGCGTTCGCCGACGCCGGTGATCGTCGAGATCGCGATCGCCATCAGGATCACGGGAAACGCGAACATCGCGTCCAGGAATCGGCTGACGATCGAGTCGGTCCATCCCCCCAGGAAGCCCGCGAACAATCCCAGCGGCAATCCGATCAGCGACGCCAACCCGACCGCGACCACCGAGATCGTGAACGAGACCCGGGCCCCGTAGACGACGCGGCTGAAGATGTCGCGCCCCTTGTCGTCGGTCCCGAAGAGATGCTCGCCGCTTGGGTTCTGCAGGAGCGCCTTGAAGTTCGGTTTGGACGGGTTGTGCGGGGCGATCTGCGGCGCGAACACGGCGCCCAGCGCGAAGAGGACGATCAGCAGCGCGCCGACCGAGAAGGTCTTCCACTTCAGCGCGGCGGCGGCGATCCGCCGCAAAGGGGAGACGTGCGGGCGCCGGCGCATGCCCGTCAGCTCCGCCATCCGGCTCTCCTCAGCCGGCGCGCCCATCAGCGGGAGCCCCGGCCGACCCGGATCCGGGGATCGAGCGCCGAATAGAGCACGTCGACCAGGATGTTCGTCAGCACCACGACCG
>JBPCRG010000259.1:0-5613 GCA_050997095.1 Thermomicrobiales bacterium
CGGCGCGCCTTCCTCGGCGGCGGCGCGCTCGGCACGCTCGCCGCGATGGGCCTGACCGCGGCCGAGGCGTACCAGTCGCGCTACGTCAACCCGTACAGTCCGGAGTTGACCCGGTTCGACCTCACCCTCCCGGAGCGGCATCCGGCATTGGCGGGGATGCGGATCGGGTTCATCTCCGATACCCATGTCGGTCCGTTCATCACGCAGGGCGACCTGATCCGCGCGGTCGATCTGGTCAAGGCCGAGAAGCCGGACCTGATCCTGCTCGGCGGCGACTACATCTCGGAGTCGCCCCGCTTCATCCCGCTCGCCGCCGAAGTCCTCGGCGAGCTCGTCCACGCCGCGCCGCTCGGCGGGGTCGGCGTGATCGGCAACCACGACCTCTCGGTCTCCGGCCGACAGGTCTCGGAGATCATGGGCGCCGCCGGCATCCCCATCCTCCGGAACCAGACAGCCTCGTTCCCCTACAACGGCGACACCCTCTGGATCGGGGGGATCGACGACACCCTCGTCGGCGACGACCAGCCCGCTGCGACCTTCGCGCGGATCCCGTCGGGGGCGGCCGCGATCGCGCTCTGGCACGAGCTGGGGTTCGCGGAGCTCGCGCCCCCCCAGGGCGCGTTCGCCCAGCTTTCCGGGCACACCCATGGCGGCCAGATCCGCATCCCCGGCGTCGGCGCGGTCGGACTGCCGATCCACGGCAAGCGCTACGTGATGGGCGCCAACGTGGCGGACGGCATGCAGATCTACACCTCCCGCGGCGTCGGCGTCTACCGCCCGCCCCTCCGCTTCAACTGTCCGCCGGAAGTCAGCATCATCACGCTGAAGGCGGCGGGCGGAGGTCGCGGTTGAGGGAACGGAGCCGATCGACACGGCTCCGGCGGTGGCCGTCGACTGGAGCGTGACGAACGTCGCGCAGAGCGATGCATCCGCGCTTGCACGGCGTGCGGACGCGTGCCATGCTGCGGCGGCGGTCGGGGAATCGGTCCGCACGGGCGGTGGCGGCCGCGATCGCGTTCCGCATTCGACGAAGGGACGACGCACCGCTCGATGGAGACCACAAGCATGCTCAAGATCGGGATGATCGGCTGCGGCATCGCCACCTACCATCTGGGCGGCTATGCGGAGGAGCCCCGCGCGAAGGTGACGGCGATCGCCGGGCTGGACACCGACCGCTGCCGGGGGCTGGCCGCGAAGCACGGGATCGGCGAGATCTACACCGACTACCAGGACCTGATCGACCGGGCGGACGTGGACGCGGTCAGCGTCGCCGTGCCGAACCACCTCCACCTGCCCGTCGCCCTCGCCGCGATCAGGGCCGGCAAGCACGTGCTGATCGAAAAGCCGATCGCCCGGACGGGGGCGGAGGGCCGGATCATGGTCGACGCCGCGAAGGCGGCGGGCGTGGTGCTCGCGATCGCGTTCAACCGCCGCTCCCGCCCGGACATGCAGGTGCTCCGCCGCCACATCGCAGCCGGCGGGCTCGGCGACATCTACTACGCCAAGGCGTTCTGGATGCGCCGCGCGGGGATCCCCGGGCTCGGCAGCTGGTTCACCAAGAAGGAACTGGCGGGAGGCGGGCCGCTGATCGACCTCGGCGTCCACGTGCTCGACATGGCGCTCTGGCTGATGGGCAACCCCAAGGTCGTCTCCGTCTCGGCCGCGACCTACGCCAAGCTGGGACCGCAGGGGCTGGGCAGCTGGAGCGGAAACCGGTTCAGCATCGACCCCGACCAGCCCTTCGAGGTCGAGGATCTGGCCAGCGCCTTCATCAGGATGGAGAACGGAGCCGCCCTTCAGCTGGAGACCTCGTGGGCGGCCCACATCGGGATGACCGACGAGTTCGGCGTCTCCCTGCTCGGCGAGAAGGGCGGGGCGGAACTGCACGTGAAGGACTACGCGACGGTCGGCACGCTCACGCTCTTCGGCGACGTCGGCGGCGCCCCGACCGACATGACCCCCCATCTCCAGGCCAAGGAGGTCTGGGACGGGCACGCCGAGGTCATCCACAGCTTCGTCGACGCGATCCTGGCCGGCTCGGCGGTCTCGCCCAGCGGGGAGGAGGGGTTGGACCGCGCGACGCTGATCGACGCGATCTACGCCTCGGCCGCCGCCGGCCGCGAGCTGCGGATGGACGACTGACCGACGGGTTCCGCGTTCAACGCGTCCGCCATCCCCGGGGATGCGACGCCAAGGGAGAGAGCATGACGATCGCCGTGACGATTTGGAACGAGTTCCGGCACGAGAAGGAGAGCAAGGCCGTCTCCGACGTCTACCCGGAGGGCATCCACGGCGCGCTCGCGAAAGGCGTCGGGGTCGAGGGCGACTTCACCGTCCGGACCGCCACCCTGGACGAGCCCGAGCACGGGTTGACGCAGGAGACGCTGGACGCGACGGACGTCCTCGTCTGGTGGGGACACAAAGCCCACCTCGCGGTGGGCGACGAGATCGTCGAGCGGGTGCATCGGCGGGTGCTCGGCGGCATGGGCCTTATCGTCCTCCATTCCGGCCACCACTCGAAGATCTTCAAGAAGCTGATGGGCACGACCTGCAACCTCAAGTGGCGCGAGGCCGGGGACAAGGAGCGGCTGTGGGTCGTCAACCCCGGCCACGCGATCGTCCGCGGCATCGGCGAGTACATCGAGCTGCCGGACGAGGAGATGTACGGGGAGCACTTCGACATCCCCCAGCCGGACGAACTGGTCTTCGTCAGCTGGTTTACCGGCGGCGAGGTCTTCCGAAGCGGCTGCTGCTACACCCGCGGCCGCGGCAAGATCTTCTACTTCCGGCCCGGCCACGAGTCGTTCCCTACCTATTACAACGCGGACGTGCTGACCGTGATCCGCAACGCCGTGCGCTGGACTGCGCCGAACGACGGCCCCGCGCCGGTCTACGGTCTCGACGGGCCGAACTCGCCGCTGGAACCGATGCCGTCCCGCTGACCGGCCGACGCCGTTCCGAACGAGGTCGATCCATGACGCACTACTCCACGATCGTTCTCGGCGGCGGCACGATGGGCACGTCGGCGGCCTGGGAACTGGGCAAGCGCGGCGAGCGCGCTCTGGTGCTCGAGCAGTTCGGCCACGTCCACACCATGGGCGCCCACAGCGGCCAGACGCGGGTGATCCGCCATGGCTACGCCGAGGGCGCGGACTACGTGCCGCTCGTGCTCCACGCCGACGACCTCTGGATGGACTTGGAGGCGGAGAGCGGCAGCAAGGTCTTCCACCGCGTCGGCGCGCTTGAGCTCGCTGGCTCGCCCGACAGCCATGCGCACCGGGCGCGGGCCAGTGCCGAGCTGCACAACGTCCCCTTCGAGTGGCTCGACAGCGCGGAGATCCGGAGCCGGTGGCCGCAGTTCCGCATCCCCGACGATTGGGAGGGCGGATTCGGCCCGCGCTCCGGGTTCCTGGAGATCGAGCCGGCTCTGCGGGGAATGGCCGCGTCCGCCCGCGCCAACGGCGTCGAGATCCGGGAGAACGAGCCGGCAACGGGCTGGGGCGCGACGGCGGGCGGCGTCTGGGTCGAGACCGCGACCGGTCGGCACATGGGCGACCGCCTGATCGTGACGGCCGGCGCGTGGTCTGAGGCGATCCTGGCGGATCTCGGGCTGCCGCTGCGGGTGCTGCGCAAGACGCTGTGGTGGACGGAGGTCGCCCGGTCCGCGGACTTCGCCCCGGAGCGGATGCCGGTCTTCGTCGCCGACCGGCCGGGGCTGGAATACTACGGCTTCCCGATCTTCGGCCAGCCCGGCCTCAAGAGCGCCAATCACTTCGGCGGCGAGACGACCACGCTCGACACCGTCGAGCGCACGACCCGGCCGGGCGAGGAGCGGGAGATCGTCGGGGCGGCGCGCTGGCTCTTCGGCGACGAGGCGATCACCGGCAAGGTCGTCTCCAGCGCCGTCTGCCTCTACACCAGCACCCCCGACGGCCACTTCATCGTCGACCGCCACCCCGAGCACGCCAACGTCGTCTTCGACGCCGGCTTCTCCGGTCACGGCTTCAAATTCTCCCCCGCGATCGGCGAGCAGCTGGTCCGGCTGCTCGACCCGGCCGTCCAGCCCCTCGGCATCCTCAGCCTCGCGAGATTCGGCGCGGTCCCGGCGTAGGCCGTTCCGAGGCTCGCGTCACGGCAGATGATCGACTCAAAGCCGTCAGGCGCGACGAGATTCTTCACCGGCCTGACCGCGCGGGCTATCGAGCGCCGCGGCGCTTCACCGCGACCGGCTGCGACGAGCGGTCGGGCGACGGCTCGTCGTCGTCGGTCGAGGAGCCGAGCGACGTGGCGGGGTCGCGGGGGTCGGCTCCTGCGGGCCAGGCGCCGCCGGCTTGGCTCCACTCGGCGATCACGTCCTTCAGGCGGCGGTCCCGCATCACGAAGCCCGAGGCGGACGTCTTGCGGGCGCTGCCGGAATCCTGGAGATCGGAGAGGCCCTCCCGGAGATCGCGCATGAACGCCTTCATCTGCGCCTCGTCGAAGCCTGCGGTGAAGGGGAAGAGATCACGGCTCCGCGTCTGAAGGAAGACGACGACGCGCTCCGCCAATCGATGATCGTACGCCGGTCCAGGATGAAATTGCGCCACCAAACACCTCGCCGTTCGTCGTCCGCCCACCGTCGCGCGCCGCGACCGGCCCTCCGCGCCAGACCCCGCTTTTCCAACACTCCGGATTGTACGCGCCTTGGCATTCCCGGACGGATCGACCGTCCGCACGCAGCGCCCTCACGCATCGGGGCCGCCGGTGAAGCGTGCGCCCTTCGAGGATGCACGGGGGGTCGGGTACTCTTCACCCCGTGATTCCGTCCGCCGAACTCCCGCATCCGAAAGGCACGACGATGAGCGCCACGAGTCCTGCTCCGACCATCCTGAACGCCACCCTGCCGAACGGGCTGGGCGTGATCCTGCGGGAATCCCACGACGCGCCCGTGGCCTCGTTCTGGGTCTGGTACCGGGTCGGGTCGCGGCACGAGCTGCCAGGGTTGACCGGGCTCTCCCACTGGGTCGAGCACATGCAGTTCAAGGGCACGGCGTCGCTGGGCAAGGGCCAGATCTTCAGCGAGGTCTCGCGCAACGGCGGCATGAACAACGCGATGACGTCGAACGACTGGACGGCCTACTACGAGACGCTGCCGGCGGACCGGCTGGAACTGGCGATCCGGATCGAGGCGGATCGGATGAGCAACTCCCTTTTCGATCCAGCGGAGACGGAGTCGGAGCGGACCGTGATCCTCTCCGAGCGACAGGGCGCCGAGAACAACCCCGGCTACCTCCTCTATGAAGAGGTCGTCGGGACCGCGTTCCGGGCCCACCCCTATCGCCACATGGTGATCGGCTACGAGTCCGATCTGAAGCAGATCGGCCGCGACGATCTCTTCGGCCACTATCGCCGCCACTATCGCCCCGGCAACGCCTTCATCGTCGCGACCGGCGACTTCAATGCGGAGGCGCTCCTCGAGACGATCGAGCGGGCGTTCGGCGGGACCGCGCCGGACGCCCTGCCCACGCCCCCCGCCGTCGCCGAACCGCCCCACCTCGGGGAACGGCGCGTCACCCTGCGCCGTCCATCCCCGACCTCGTACCTTCGCGTCGGCTATCGCTCGCCGGCCGGGAA
>JBPCRG010000353.1:0-6366 GCA_050997095.1 Thermomicrobiales bacterium
CCCTTGAAGCGTTCCAGTCCCGCCTGCACCGAGGTCGACGGCGCCCCCCGGAGCAGCGCGGCGGCGGCGGCGGCGGCGATGTTGCGCGCCTGATGGTCTCCGGCGAGCGGGTCCCGATCGGGGATGCCGATCCGGTCCACGCGTCCATCTCGACGCCAAACCAGCACGCGACCCTCGACCCACGCGCCGTCGCTTCCACGATCGCCGAGTCCGAACGGGACGACCCGCGCCTGGGTCTCGTCCGCGGCCCGCCACGCCTCGGGGTCGTCGGCATTCACGACCAGGAAGTCGTCCGCGGATTGGCCGACGCAGATCGAGCGTTTGGTGGCGGCGTAGTCGGCGAAGCCGTCATAGGCGTCCAGGTGGTCTTCCGAGATGTTCGTGAGCACGGCGATGTGCGGGCCGAGACGATGCTCGGCCGTCGCCTCCACCTGCCAGCTGGAGAGCTCCAGGACGACCGGCGTGTCCGGCGCGATCGATCGAAGCTGCCCGAGCGCGGTGACGCCCATGTTGCCGGCGATCACCGTCGTCGGGTCCCACGCCCGGAGCATCGCGCCGCAGAGCATGGCCGTGGAGGTCTTGCCCTTCGTGCCGGTGATCCCGATCGCCGGAGCCGGGCAATCGCGGAGAAAAAGGCTCATCTCCATCTCGACGGGCACCCCCTGCGAGCGGGCCAGCCGCAGCAAGGGGGAGGATCGCCGCACGCCGGGATTCCGCACGACCATGTCGGCGCCGTCAAGGCTGAAGTCGCGCTCGTCGTGGCGGCCGAGCACGAACCGGATCGGGAGGTCGGCGAGTCCCGCCAGTGGCTCGGCCAGATCGTCGGCGGAGCGCATGTCGGTGACGGTGACGACCGCGCCGCTCTCGGCGAGAAAGCGGGCGACGCCGGGGCCTCCCCCCCTCGTGCCGAGCCCCATCACGGTCACGCGCAGACCGGAGACCGCGTCCATGCTCACAGCAGCGCCAGGGCGACGCCCATCAGGCCGCACATCATGCCGACGATCCAGAACCGCATCGTCACCTGCGTCTCGGACCAGCCGAGGATCTCGAAATGGTGATGGAGCGGGGTCATCTTGAAGATGCGTTTGCCCCCGCTCCACTTGAAGTAAAGCACCTGGATGATCACCGAGACGGTCTCCGCGATGAAGACGAACCCGACGAGCGGCAGCAGCAGCCATTGCCCGGTCATGAACGCGGCGGTCGCGAGCGCGGCCCCGATCGCGAGCGATCCCGTGTCGCCCATGAAGACCTGCGCGGGGTGGGCGTTGAACCAGAGGAACCCGAGCAGGCTGCCGGCCATCGTGAAGCAGAAGGTGACGACGCCGAGCTGGCCCTGACGGTAGGCGATGATTCCGTAGGCGACGAAGGCGATCGCGGCCAAGCCGGCGGCGAGCGTGTCGAGGCCGTCCGTCAGGTTGACCGCGTTGGCCATGCCGACGATCGAGATGATCGCGATCGGGAGGTAGAGCCAGCCGATGTCGAAGCGGCCGAAGAACGGCACGTAGACGTGATGGAGCGCCAGACCGTACGGTTTCGGCAGGTTGAGGATCAGGCCCGCGACGATCCCGAACGAGAGCAGCCACAGGAACTTGAACCGCGCGGCCATCCCGCGCTTCGCGCTTCCGACCAGATTCATCCGGTCGTCGACCGCGCCGAGGCTCGCGGCGGCGACGAGCATGCCGACCAGCAGCAGCATCGAGAGACGGCCCGCGAGGTTGAAGACGAGGGTGATCACGACCACGCAGATCGCGACCATCACGCCGCCCATGGTGGGCGTTCCGGTTTTCTTGAAATGCGTCTCCGGACCGTCGAGGCGGATCTGCTTGCCGAAGTTCTTCAGCCGCAGATAGGTGACGATCGGACGGCCGATGATCAGGGTGAAGATGAACGCCAGGCCGCCGAGGGCAAGGGAGACGGCCATGTTCTCGTTCGGATCGTGCGGCATCACGCTGCCGAGGTGCATCGCGACCGACCCGCCCGAGACGTGCTGTCCGCCGATCATGAGCCGTGGCCGGAGCGCAGGCTCGGGTTCGCCGCCGATCGCAGCACCTCGACGATGTCCTCCATGTGCAGCCCGCGCGACCCCTTGAGCAGTGCGATGTCGCCCACCTGCAGCTCCCGGAGGAGGAACGCCACCAGATCGTCCCGTTGATCGAGCGCGAATGATGTCACGTGGACACCCCCTCCGTCGACCTCCGCGGCTGCGCTGCGCGCCTCGTCCGCGATGATCCGGGCGAGGTCGCCGAAGGTCACCAGCAGATCGGCGATCTCCGCGGCCCTGCGCCCGACCACCCGATGCTGCGCCTCGGTGTGGTCGCCCAGCTCCCGCATGTCGCCGAGCACGGCGATCCGCCGCCCCGCCGGGATCTCGCCGAGCAGCCCGAGCGCGGAGAGCACGGATGGCGCGCTCGCATTGTAGGTGTCGTCGATGATGCTCGATCCGTTCGGACCCGGCGCGACCAACAGCCGGACCTGGATGCCGACGTCCTCGAAACCCGGCAGCATCTCGGAGATGTGCATGCCCAGCGCATGCCCGGCGGCGATCCCGGCGAGCGCCAGTTCGACCGCGTGCCCTCCGACCAGCGGCACCTTGATGTGCAGCGTCCCGCCGGCGAGGTGAAGCCGGAACGTCGACCCGTTCAATCCATCGGTCTCGACACGGTCGGCCCAGATCTCGTTGTCCGATTGGAGACCGTAGGTGATCACGCGCCCGGGCGCGGACGCGGCCATCGCCCGCACCCGGAGATCGTCGCCGTTCAGGATCGCGATTCCGTGCGGGGGAAGGGCCTCGACCAGCTCCGCCTTCGTCCGCGCGATCGCCTCGATGCTCCCCATCCGCTCGAGGTGGACGGGATGGACGTTGGTGACGATCGCGATGTCCGGTTTCGCGATCCCGGAGAGCAGCGTCAGCTCACCCATCGCGTAGGCGCCGCCCATCTCCAGAACCGCGACCTCGGCGCCCGCCTCGATCTCCAGCAGCGACAGCGGCAACCCGATCTCGCTGTTCATGTTGCCGGGGCTGCGGTAGGTGCGGAACCGCTGGCCCAGCACCGCGGCGACGATCTCCTTCGTGCTCGTCTTGCCGATGCTGCCGGTGATTCCGACCACCTTGACCCCGAGTTCGTCGCGCCGTCGTCCGGCCAGCCGCTGAAGCGCGCGGACCGGATCGTCGACGCCGAGGAGCGGAATGCCCAAGCTCCGGTGATGCTCGGC
Organism: Thermomicrobiales bacterium; assembly: GCA_050997095.1. Classification (GTDB taxonomy): domain Bacteria; phylum Chloroflexota; class Chloroflexia; order Thermomicrobiales; family UBA6265; genus JBPCRG01. The sequence goes on from JBPCRG010000353.1 coordinate 3,214, forward strand.
AGCCCAGGGCGCGCGGACCAGCGCCGCCGCGGCCCCCTGCTCCGCCGCGTCCACCACGAACTGATGACCGTCGAAGCGCTCGCCCTCGACCGCGATGAAAAGATCGCCTGGCTGCACGGACTTGGAATGCCGCTCCACCCAGCCAAATTCGGTCAGCTCGGGCAACGACCCGAAAAGTCGAACGTCGCTCGTCGCGACGATCTCGCTCAAGCGAACCGGTGGCCGTTTCGCCTTTACCGCGCTCACGATGCCGGGACCAGGTTCGCCGTGCGCTCGGCGACGCGCAGGGTCGCGCTCCTGCTTCGGGGGTTGATCCGCTGCTCGTCCGCCGAAGGGCGGACCGCGCGGCTGCGGGGGATCAGGCGCGGCTGGGTGTCGCACGTGCAGACGGGCTGCTCAGGCGGGCAGACGCAGGTCGCCGATTCCGCGCGGATGAAGCGCTTCACGATCCGATCCTCCAGCGAATGAAACGAGATCACCGCGAGACGCCCTCCCGGCTGCAGCGCGTCGACGGCGGCCTCCAATCCGGCCTCCAACGCCTCCAGCTCGTGGTTGACCTCGATGCGGAGCGCCTGAAAGGTCTGCGAGGCCGAATGCGGGTTCGCTCCCCGCCGACCCCCGATCGCCCCGGTCACGATCTGGGCCAGACGCGCAGTCGTGATGATCGGCGTCCGCTCGCGCTCCCGGACGACGGCGGCCGCGATCCGGCGGCCCGCGTTCTCTTCCCCGAATTTCCAGAGCAGCGCGGCGAACTCCTCGACCGACGACGAATTCACGATCTCTTCGGCCGACCGGCCGCGATCCGGGTCGAAGCGCATGTCCAGAGGACCGTCGAGCCTGAGCGCGAAGCCCCGCTCCGCGTCGTCGAGCTGGAACGACGACAGCCCGAGGTCGAAGAGAGCTCCAGCGAAAATCGGGGCTCCCGTAGCGCCCAGCCAACCGCGCAGGTCGGCGAAATTCAGCCGGGCGAACGTCAACCGGTCGCCGACGCCCGGCTCGTCGGCCAACGCGCGGGCCCGCCCGCTCGCGGCGGGATCCGCGTCGATCGCGAAGACGCGGCCATCGGGCGCCGTTCGTTCGAGCATTCCGCGCGCATGCCCCCCGCCGCCGAAGGTGGCGTCGAGGTACGCCATGCCCGGACGCAGATCGAGGCCGGCCAGCGTCTCCTCGAACAGAACGGAAAGGTGCCCGGTCGCGGTCGCGATAGGTGCAGTCCTCATCGGTGGCGCCGTGACGGCACGGCGCGGCAACCGCGGCTAAATCAGCGATTCCAGACGCTGGGCGATCTCGACGCCGCCCTGCGCGATCACGTCGGAGAGCGTCTGCCAGCGCTCCGGGTTCCAGATCTCGATGTGGGTGTTCACGCCGACGACGACCGCCTCGCGCTCGATCTCCGCGTACTGGCGCAGGTCGGGCGGAAGCAGCAGTCGCCCCTGGCCGTCGAGTTCGAGGTCGGCCGCCTCCGCGAAGACCATGCGCCGGAAGTTGCGGGCATCGGGATCGCTCAACGGCAGGGCGCTGACCTTCTCCGCCAGCGGAGCCCACGCCGAGATCGGGTAGAGCGACAGGCATCGGTCGATGCCCCGCGTCAACACCGCGCTTCCCGCCAGACCCTCGCGGAATCGCGACGGGATGGCGAGTCGACCCTTCACATCCAGCGAGTGGTTGTATCGACCAAGAAACATCGAGTTCCGCACCCACCCGACGCGCTGCGCGATCGCGACTCTCGGAACCTCAGCGGGATCGGGCAGAAGGCGTTATCCACATTCCCACCACTTATCCCCACTTTCCCCCACCATTATCCACAACGCCGCACCGTTTGGCTATACCCTGTACGAACACTTTAAACACGAGTTTTTGCTTGTTGCCCGAGAAACCCCACTATGTAGTCGTGAGCCGTCAATGAACCCAAAACCAATCCATCGGATTGGCGTTCAGTTCTCCATCGATCAACGAGCGCGAGCGATGAAGGAATCCCCCTGCCTCGGATTGACGATGGAGGTAGCACCTCTCAACTGTCATTCTGACGAAGGAAGAATCTCGTCGTTCTCGGAGGAACCCGATCATCTCCGATCGAGAAGGCGTCAGTGCTCCGTCCATCGCTAACAGACCAGTCGAAACAACGACGAGATCCTTCCTGCCTCAGGATGACCCCCTTGATGGTTGGTCGTTCTGACGCAGGAAGAATCTCATAGTGCTCCTCCGAGACCGGCGATCTCCAGTCGGGAGTCCTCGTTCGTATGGGCATCGTCGATTGGCATCACTACCTTCGGCGTCGCGGCGCCCCACCCCCGTCATTCCGAGCGGAGCCCGCAGGCGGAGTCGCGGGGTCCAGGAATCTCTTCGAGCGGGGCGAGAACCGTCGTCGGTTCGACCACGCCGCACGGTCCACTCAACTCTCGATCGTGGCCAGATCGGTGCCGATCTTGACCGCCTCGCCGGGGTGCACGTTGATCGCGGCGACCGTGCCGGCGCGATGGGCCGCCACCTCGTTCTCCATCTCCATCGCATCAATCACGCAGACGAGGTCGCCCGCGCCGACGACCTGTCCTACCTCGACCGCGACCCGGATCACCGTGCCTTGAATCGGACTCTTCAAGTCGCGTCCTCCGCCGCCGCCGCCGCCGCCGCCGCTTCGCGCGGTTCGCCTCGCGGGCAGGGCGCGGGTCTTGGCCCCAAGATCCTGCGTCGACCCATTCAGCGCCAAACCTGCGGACATCCTGACGGTGAAGCGGCGATTGTCCACTTCGACGACCAACTCGGAGCGCTCCGTCCGCTCCGACCCTGCGGCGTCCGCATCCATCCGCTCCGTGCCGATCACCTCGGGGTGCTCGGTCAGAAACGCGGTCGTCGCCCCCTCGCCCACGAAGACGGGATGGCTCATCACGCGCCGGTGGAACCCGATCGTCGTCGGCACCCCCTCGACGACGCATTCTCCGAGCGCGCGGCGCATCCTGGCGATCGCCTCGGGCCGGTCGCGGCCCGTCGCCACCAGCTTGGCGATCATCGAGTCGTAGGCGGGAAGGATCTCCCCGCCCTCCTCCAGCGCGCTGTCGACCCGCACGCCGAAGCCGTCCGGCAGGCGCAGCCTCGTGATCACGCCGGCGACGGGCTTGAAGTCGCGGGCGGGATCCTCGGCGTTGATCCGGCACT
>JBPCRG010000600.1:0-2652 GCA_050997095.1 Thermomicrobiales bacterium
GAACCCATGGCAACTAGACGGGTCGGTGGCACACTATCAGGCAGGGGTTGAGATTTTTTGCATCCCGCCTGCCTTGTTCCTGGGGGCGGTTGGGCGACGCGCTTCGCTCGACCGCCCGCTCCTTGACGCCGCACGGGCGCGCTGCACGCCGGAAGGATTCTGGAGATCTGGCCGTGGTCCCTCGACAACCGGCATCCTCCATGTCGAAGCTCCTCGCGATGGCGGTCATCGGGATCGGCCTCACGCTCGTCTTCGCCGCGATCTTCGCCGACCCCCTGGGCGTCAGCGGCGGCGGCAGCGGTCTGGGCTGGAAGCAGCTGATCGCGGCGATCGTGGGGCTGGCGATCGCGCTGGTCGGGCTCGCGCGGTTCCTGCGTCCGATGACCGACGCGCCGACCGACCCGCGCGAGGAGTAGCGGCCTCGATCGACCGATGCGGCGTATGGTTCAGGCACGCGTCGTCGCAGCTGCGGCGGCGCGTCATGCTGTGTGCGGCGTGCCGTCGCGGGGCGGTCGCGTGTGGTCGACTTGAATGTGAGCAAGGCGCATTGGCGCAGAGGATGGATGGGATGAGCGAGGCAACGGCGGTCGGCGGCGAGGGCGCGGGGATAGCGGCGCGGGAGGAGCGGGAGGCGCGTGCGGCGATCGCGGCGGCGCTGGCCGGGATGGGTCTGACGCCGCGCGGCGCGATCGAACTGCGGCCGCTGCCCTTCGCCGGAACCTGGGGCGTGGCCACCTCGGTCTGCCACCAGCTTGCGGGCGAGCTGGTCCTCGCCGATCTGGAGGCGGGCGGCAAGCTGGACGGGCTCTCCAAGAAGGAGGCGAAACGCCTCGCCGCCGAGGGCGCCCGCGAGCGCGCCCAGACGCTGGCGGAGGCGGTCGCGCTGGCGATGCCCGCCGCCCGGCCGGGCGCCTCCGCCGAGTCGGCGCCCGGCGCCGGGGCGTCGTTCTCGCGGATCGAGGCCGTCAACGGCTTCATCAACATCTCGTTCGACGCCAACGCGGTCGCCTCGCGGCTGATCGGCGAGGTCGCGCGGCAGGGACCCGCCTACGGCGCCGGAGCCCCGAAGGCCGAGCGCGTGATGGTCGAGCACTCCCAGCCGAACACGCACAAGGTTTTCCACGTCGGCCATCTGCGCAACACCTGCCTCGGGATCGCCGTCAGCAACATCCTGATCGCGGCCGGGTATCCCGTGCTTCAGGCGAGCTACCCCGGCGACATCGGGATGCACGTGATCAAGTGCCTCTGGTGCTACGAGCGCTTCCACCGCGGCGAGGAGCCGGCGGACCCCGCGATGCGCGGCCGGTGGCTGGCCGAGATCTACAGCGAGTCGGACGCCCGCCTGACCTTCCGCAAGGACGTGATCGACTTCCTGCACCTGCTGGCGAAGGAGGATCAGGCGCTGATCCTGATGATCGACCGCATCCTCAAATACCTCTGGCGGAAGAACACCGACGGCGAGGACATCGCCTATCTGCTCGGCCGATTCACCCACGCCCAGGCGATCAAGGACGAGGATCTGCGCGAGCAGGACGTGATCGTCAAGCTCTGGCCGATCATCGGCGACCAGCTGCGCGACGAGGTGCTCAACCAGAAGCCGGACGTGCCGGTCGACGGCATCCCCGAGCCGACGATGACGCCCGAGGAGCGGCTGGCGCGCTGGCAGGAGATCGAGGCGCACCTCGACTGGTGGATGGACGCGCCGCGCTGGCAGGAGGAGGTCAAGGCGACCTTCCAGCGCTGGGAGCGGCAGGAGCCGGAGTTCGTCCAGCTCTGGCGGGAGACGCGGGAGTGGAGCCTCTCCGACTTCCGGCGGATCTTCGCCGAGCTCGGCGCCCAGATCGACGTCTGGTTCGTCGAGAGCGAGGTCGAGCAGGAGGGGCGGACGATCGTCCAGGAGCTGCTCGACAAGGGCATCGCGGAGATCGGCGAGGGCGGGGTGCCGGTCGTCAAGATCGACCAGAAGCTGGGATTGGAGCAGGAGACGTACCGGACCTTGCCGATCCTGCGCTCGGACGGGACGACGCTCTACGCGACGAAGGACCTCTCGCTGACGAAGCGCAAGTTCGAGCAGTTCGGGATCGACCGCGCGATCTGGGTCGTCGACGTCCGGCAGTCGCTCTACTTCCAGCAGATCTTCAAGATCCTGGAGCTTTGGGGGTTCGAGCAGGCGAGGCAGGCGCACCATCTGGGCTACGAGATCGTGGCGCTGCCGGAGGGGATCATCTCGTCGCGGAGGGGCAACGCGCCGATCTACGACGACGTGCGCGACATGGTGCTGGCGCGGGCGCGCGAGATCATCGAGGACAAGAACCCCGAGCTGCCGGAGGAGACGAAGGCCGAGGTCGCGCGGCAGGTGGGCATCGGCTCGCTGAAGTACGCGATGCTGGCGCGCGACAACAACAAGATCGTGATCTTCGACCTCGACGAGGCGCTCTCGTTCGACGGTCACGCCGCTCCGTATCTCCAGTATGCACGTGTGCGGGTGTGCAGGATATTGGAGCGGGGGGGGGTCGGGGGTCGGGGATCAGGGGTCAGGGACGAAGGGGGGGCGCTGGATTTCGGGGAGCTGCAGCCAGTGGAGCTGGGGCTGCTGCAGCAGATCGCGGCGCTGCCGGACGAGGTGCAGCGGGCGGCTGAGGAGTATCGGCC
>JBPCRG010000551.1:0-4501 GCA_050997095.1 Thermomicrobiales bacterium
GGCCGTCGCCATGCCGTCGCCGGGCATCTCCGGGGCGTCGGGGGCGTTGCGAGCCGTGGTGGCAAGCGCGAGGCGCGGTCCGGGGACCGCGCTCGCGGACGGCCCCGATCAGCCCGCGGAGATCGGCTCCGGCTGCTGGATCCCGGCCTCGGACGCAAGGAGGGCGGCCTTGTCGGTCCGCTCCCACGGCAGGTCGAGGTCCTCGCGGCCGAAGTGTCCATACGCCGCGGTCGGACCGTAGATCGGCCGGCGCAGATCCAGGTTGTGGATGATCGCCGCGGGCCGGAGGTCGAAGTGCTCAAGCACCAGCTTCTCGATCTCCGCGTCGCTCACCTTGCCCGTGCCGAACGTCTCGACCATCACCGAGACGGGGTGGGACATGCCGATCGCGTAGGAGATCTGGAGCTCGAACCGGTCTGCCAAACCGGCCGCGACGATGTTCTTGGCCACGTACCGCGCCGCGTACGCTCCCGAACGGTCCACCTTCGTCGCATCCTTGCCGGAGAATGCGCCGCCGCCGTGGCGCGCCATTCCGCCATAGGTGTCGACGATGATCTTCCGCCCGGTCAGCCCGGCGTCGGCCATCGGCCCGCCGATCGCGAACCGTCCGCTCGGATTGATGTAGACGTGCGTCCGGTCGTCCCGCATCTCGTCCGGCACGACCGTGTCGATCACGCTGGCGCGGACGCCGGCGTCGATCTCCGCGTTGCCGACCGAGTCGAGGTGCTGGGTCGAGATCACGATCGCGTCGATCCGCTTCGGCTTGCCGAACGCGTATTCGACGGTCACCTGGCTCTTGCCGTCCGGCAGCAGCCACGGCAGCTCGCCAGACTTGCGGACTTCCGCCAACCGCCTGCAGAGTTTGTGGGCGAGGGCGATCGGAAGCGGCATCAGCTCCGGCGTCTCGTTGCAGGCGAAGCCGATCATCATCCCCTGATCGCCCGCGCCCGTCCCCTCGAACGGGTCGGTGTTGCCGCCGTCCCGCGTCTCCAGCGCATGGGTGACCCCGGCCGAGATCTCCGGGCTCTGCGCCTTGATCGCCACCATCACGCCGCAGGTGTTCGCGTCGAACCCGTGCTCCGAGGAGGTGTAGCCGATGGCCTTCACCGTGTCCCGAGCGATCTGCGCGATGTCGACGTAGGTGTTGGTGGTGATCTCGCCAAAGACGATGATCTGCCCCGTCGTCGTCGCCGTCTCGCAGGCTACCCGGCCCATCGGGTCGGCGGCCAGGATCGCGTCGAGCACCGCGTCGGAGACCTGATCGCAGAGCTTGTCCGGATGGCCCTCGGTCACGGATTCCGAGGTGAAGAACGATTGCGCCGCCGTGCTGAACGTCGAGCCGGTTGACACTGCTTTCCCCTTAATGATCACCGCGACGCCTTCCCGACGGCCAGGGCCGAGTGGCAAATCTCTACTGCCATGAGGTGATGTAGGTCGCCTGCTCGGCGGTCAGCGCGTCGATCGCCACGTTCATGCTGACCAGCTTCAGCCGCGCGATCTCCTGGTCGATCTCGCGGGGCACCTGGTAGACCCGCGGCTCGAGCGTCTTGCCTTCCTTGACGATGTAGCCCGCGGCCAGGGCCTGGTTGGCGAAGCTCATGTCCATCACCGCCGCGGGGTGCCCCTCGGCCGCCGCCAGGTTGATCAGCCGGCCTTCGCCCAGCACGATCAAATGCCGGTTCTCGCCGATCGTGAACTCCTCGACGAACGGGCGCAGCGTCCGCCGCCCTTCGCCCGCCATCTCGCCGAGCGCCGCCACATTCACCTCGGAGTCGAAGTGGCCGGAGTTGGCGAGGAGCGCGCCGTCCTTCATCACCTCGAAGTGGGCGCGGTCGACGACGTTGATGTTCCCGGTCGCGGTCACGAAGAGGTCGCCCTGCTTCGCCGCCTCGGACATCGGCATCACGGCGAAACCGTCCATCGCCGCCTCCAACGCCTTCACCGGGTCGATCTCGGTCACGATCACCCTCGCGCCCATGCCCCGCAGCCGCATCGCGATGCCCTTGCCGCACCAGCCGTACCCGGCGACCACCGCGACCCGGCCGGCGATCAGGATGTTCGTCGCGCGCAGGATTCCGTCGATCGTGCTCTGCCCCGTGCCGTAGCGGTTGTCGAAGAAGTGCTTGGTGTCGGCGTCGTTGACCGCGACGATCGGGAACTTGAGGATGCCGTCCGCCTCCATCGCCCGCTCGCGCACGACGCCGGTGGTCGTCTCCTCGGTCGCGCCGATGATGTCGCCGAGGAGCTCCCGACGCTCCGTGTGCAGCGTCGTCACAACGTCGGCGCCGTCGTCGATCACGACGTGGGGCTTGTGGTCCAGCGCATTCGAGATGTGCCGGTGATACGTGGCGCCGTCCTCGCCCTTGATCGCGAAGACCGGGATCCCCTCGTCCACCAGCGCGGCCGCGACGTCGTCCTGCGTGGAGAGCGGATTGCTGGCGCAGAGCACCGCGTCCGCCCCGCCCGCCTTGAACGTCAGCGCGAGGTTGGCGGTCTCGGTCGTGATGTGGGCGCAGACGACCATCCGGATGCCCTCAAGCGGCCGCTCCGCAAGGAATCGATCGCGGATCAGGCGGAGGACCGGCATCTCGCGCGCCGCCCATTCGATCCGGCGATGCCCGGCCGGGGCCTGCGACGGGTCCTTGATGTCGAATTTTCGCGATGTCGTGACCATTGCCTGTGTTCTCCTGCCTTATGCCGCGATCCGCGGCCGTCATGCGCCGACGGTCCGGCGCCCGCTTCTCGATCAACCCGCCGCCGTCAATTCCTCAACCGTCACCGCCCCCGCATGGTCGGGGTACGACTCGTCGAACCGCGCCACGAACTCAGCCGCGGTGTAGGCATGCTCCTGCGGTCCGTGATGCTCGACCGCATGGACGGCCGCCAGCCCGGCGATCCGGCCCACCACGGCAAGCTCCTTGCCCAGCAGCAACCCCTTCGTCATCCCCGCGCGATAGGCGTCTCCGGCCCCGGTCGGCTCCTTCAGGTTGCGGGCGGGCGCGGCCGGAACCCGCACCCGGTCTCCGCCCGAAATCAGTTCCGACCCCTGTTCGCCGTAGGTCACGACGACGAGCGGGACGGTGGCCGCGAGTTGATCCACCGTCAATCCGGTCTTGCGCTCGATCATCGCGAATTCGTAGTCGTTGCCGATCAAGGCCCAGGCCGCGTCGATCCCCGCCCTCAGCTCCTCACCCGAGAGGATGACGATCTGGAACGCGGGGTCGTAGATCATCCGGCACGCCGCCGCGCCGAACTCCCGGGCATGCCGCCTCATCACCTCGGGGTCCGTGGCGCCCACGATCGCGTAGGCCGTGCCCTCCCCCAACACCTTCACCGGGATGTCCGCCGCCTGCGCCGACGGTCCGGGGAAGAACGACGCGATCTGGTTGCCCGCCTGATCCGCCATCATGAACGCCGAGGCGGTCAGCATCTCCGGGTCTTCGACGACGGCCGAGAGGTCGACGCCAAGTTCCAGCAGCGCCTCCCGGTAGGGTCCGAAATCGGCCCCGACCGACCCGACCAGGGTCGAGCGGGTTCCCAGCAGCGCCAGGCTGTAGGCGATGTTCCCGGCCACCCCCCCGCGCAGTTTGCGCATCGAGTCGACCAGGAAGCTGACGGAGATGACGTGCGTCTTGTCGGGAATGATGTGGTCGGCGATGGAGCCGCCGAACGACATGATGATGTCGAAGGCGATCGAGGCGCTGACCACCACCGATGGCGCCGCTTGAGACTGTGGCCCGCGTTGCTGCATGAGGTCCTTGCACTTTTCGGACAAGCAAATGCGTCCGCGCACGCACGGACGCTTCAACTGTGGAGGATAGCACGCCCGTCGGAGCCGACGCCAAAAATCGGCCTCCACGCGTCAGGCGTCGGCTTCCTCTCCCTGAACCTCTTCCAGGCGCTTGGGGAAATGGCCGTTCTGCTTCGCGCAGACATGCGGTTCGGGACCCATCGGCCGGCTGCAGAGGGGACAGAGGGGTCGGCCCGCGGAAACGACGATCTCCGACTCCTCGGCGATCTCGCGGGCCTGCGCGCGCGAGATGCGCAGGGAGAGGGCCGCCGGCTCGTCGGCGTCGGCCTCGATCTCGTGCGCGATCACCAAAATCCGGTCGCGGCCCTCGTCGTACCCCAGCTCCATCCGCCCGGCCCGGAACTGGGAGCGGGTTTCGAGGTCGAACTCGAGCATGGAGTTGGTGGACGTGAGATCGGGGCCGATATTCGGCAGGTTCTCGAGCACCTGCCCCAACGCCTGCCCGAGCCGCCGCAGCTGCTCCTTCTCAAGCCAGACGATGTGCGTCTCCCGATCGATGATCGCAAGCAGGCGGAACCGGCGCTGGCCCGGCTCGCCCAATGCCTCCGCCCGCAAGCGCATCGCGTCGCCGTCAGGTCGCATTGCCAACGGATCCCCGGCCATCTCACCCGTCCCCACATCGTCGCGCGCCCTCGTCGATCAACCTGGGGAACGATACGCCAGAGACGACGCATTCGCACGCGTCGCCTC
>JBPCRG010000590.1:0-4511 GCA_050997095.1 Thermomicrobiales bacterium
GTTGAAGGTGGTCAAGACGGCGTTGCTGATCAGCTTGTCGATGACCTGATCGTCGCGAACCTCACCCAGCGTCTCAAGCTCGATCTTGCCGAGGGTCGAGGCGTGGAGCGCGGCGAGATCGCTGATGCGCGGCGCGGCTTGCTTGTCGCCGATCCGGATCGCGCGCCGGGTCGCGTTGGAGAGCAGGTTCTCGTAGTTCGCGATGCTCATCCGCACCGAGACGCCGGAGCGCTGCGAGACGTCCTGCGACTTCCGCGCCAGGTGCGTCAACTCCGCCACGATCTCCTTCATGAAGGTGGGCGTGTCGATCGCGACGCCGCTTGTCGCGAAGACCGAGCGCTCCTGCTCCATGATCTCCATCTCGAGGTCGATGGTCTCCGGGTAATGGGTGCGGATCTGGGAGCCGTAGCGGTCCTTCAGCGGCGTGATGATCCGGCCCCTGTTCGTGTAGTCCTCCGGGTTCGCCGAGGCGACGACGAAGACGTCGACCGGAAGGCGGATCTTGTAGCCGCGGATCTGGACGTCGCGCTCCTCCATGATGTTCAGGAGGCCGACCTGGATCCGCTCCGCCAGATCCGGCAGCTCGTTCAGGGTGAAGATGCCGCGGTTCGTGCGCGGGATCAGCCCGTAGCTGATGGTCAACTCGTCGGTCAGGTAGCGGCCCTCGGCGACCTTGATCGGGTCGACCTCGCCGATCAGGTCGGCGATCGTCGTGTCGGGCGTCGCCAGCTTCTCGCCGTATCGGCTCTCGCGGCCGATCCACTCGATCGGGGTGTCGTCGCCCTCAGCCGCGATCAGGTCGCGCGCCAGCTTCGAGATCGGCCGCATCGGGTCGTCGTTGATCTCCGACCCCTGCACGATCGGAACCTCCGCGTCGAGCAGGTTCGTCAGGCTCCGCGCCATCCGCGTCTTCGCCTGCCCGCGCTCGCCGAGGAAGATGATGTCCTGCCCCGAGAGGATCGCGTTCTCGATCGCGGGGATCACGGTCTGGTCGTAGCCCATCACGCCGGGGAAGAGGTTCTCGCCCGTCTTAATCTTGGCGACGAGATTCGCGCGCATCTCCTCGCGCACCGTCTTCGGCTCATAGCCGGACGCGCGCAATTCGCCAAGCGTCCGCGGACGGGCTGCGGGTGTCGTCGGGGTCGTTTTCGTCGTCATGTGGGTGTCCTTTGCCCGATCGGGACATCGGGGCCGATCACGTGCGGTCGGAATCGAGGCTGGGGATGCGGAAAACATCGTCTTCGGGCCGGTCGTCACCGGCCCCCGATATGCTACCGCCGTGAAGGGGGAGCGTCGAGAGAAACGCTACCGTCCTGCCGGAACGGCTAGGTTCGACGGGAGCCCGAAGACAGGAACCCTTCGCACCCCGGGTCGTCGGCCGAGGAGGTCCGTCCCCCGTGTCATTCTGACTCGGATGTCATCCTGACGAAGGAAGAATCGCGTCGTCGCTCGGCGCAGCGGGCTCAACAGGTCGTCCGGCGGCTCCGGACAATGCCACGATGATCGCCCGCAGCCGTCCCGCGTTCGCGGCGCGGGATCGCCGCCTGGATTCGCCGCCAACGTCCCTTCCCTCACCCCGGCCACGTCGCGGTGACCGCGAACTCGAACAACTCCTTCTTCGACGTCCGTTTCCGCAGCGTCTCGATCCCGACGTCCCGGAAGCCGCTGGCTTGGAAGATCGCGGCGTAAATCTCCTCGGTCGACAGCGTCACGTCGAAAAAGCGCGAGTTTCCGACGATGTAGGTGAGCCTGGCGCCGGGCGCGAGCACCGCGCGGAGAGACAGGACGTGCGCCTGCGTGTCGTGGACGTACTTTTCGACGTACCGGCCAAGCACCTCGCTGCGGGCGCCGATCCGCGCGATCGTCTCCCCCACGTCCGCCGTGGTCTCCATCCCGGGATCTGGCCGCCACCTCGCGACGTTGCTGGTCGCGATGCCCCACGTCCCGCCGATCGCGCGCCAGTCGAGTTCCCCCGCCTCCCGCCCGCTGCCGAGGAACCCGAGCCAGTACATGTATGGCCTGAGCTCCCGCACGTAGCTCATCCGGTTCGGGTACGGCGGCGAGGTGATCACGGCCGAGTAGCCACTGTTCCCGTTTCCCCCCGATTCATCGGCAGTGGCTGCCCGAAGATCTCGGGCGTCGCCGAGCAGCGCGCGGCCTTCGCCGAATGGACCGCGGGCGGTTGCCGAGGCGCCAACCGATTCGATGGCGCGCCGAAGCGATTCGGCGAGGGCGATGCGATCGATGGTGTTTGAGGCGTCGGTGGCGACGGTCACTTCGTTCTGATAGGCTATGTCGCTTTTGAACGAGAGCGATTGATGGCCGTGGCTCGCGTTCGAGATCTCGATCGCGCTCCGGCAAAATGCGACCTTCGCCAAGTCCCGCGCCCGGTCGGAAACTCGGGCCTCCGTTAGGGACCGGCGGACGCTCGCCAACCGGGCGAGCGTCTCCGGTCCCCACCAGCGTCCGATGTTGAAGAGCGGCGGCGTCCAGTCATCGGCCTGCGGGGCGCGGCCGATGCCGTCCTCGATCAGAGCCCGCGCGTCCACGACGTCCTGTTCCGCGTATGCCGCGCACTTGGCGTTCGCAAGCCAGATCAGGAAGGGGTTGATGTCGACGGTGTCGCAGTAGATCCCCCGTTCACGGCAGACCAACGCGGTGGTGCCCGTGCCGCAGAACGGGTCGAGCACGCGGTCGGCCGGGCCCAGAGCCGCCGCGTACCGCGCGACCAGATGGACCGAGTAGGCCGGGGTCAGCCGCAGCCAGCCGTGCCGCCCGAGATCCCGGTTCGCCTTGAAGGTCAGCCGGCTTCCGGCGGTCTTCATGCGTCCGATGTCGTCCGTCACCGCGCGTCCCCGGGCGCCGCGCTTCCGCGATCGGCGTCCGCCCGGGCCTGAATGGCCTCCGCCTTTCCCCGCCACGCCGCCACCGCGTCTCCCGCGGGTCGCCATCGGACCCGGAGCAGGCGCTCTGCCGCGTCCACGTCCAGCCGCAGCCCCTCACTACGAGCGCTCCGCTCGGCGACGACATCGACGACGAGGCTCCGCCCTTCGTTCTCGGCGTCCACGGCGGCCACCGCCCGGATCTCGCGATGGACGCCGCGCCCATCTTCCCAGTAGTCGAGCAGCGTGACGAGGCTCAACGCCCCGATGTCCGCAATCGGAATGCGCAACGGATACGAGGAGAGTTGGTAAACCAGCTCCTCGACCGATTCCGCGTGCATCGTCGCCATCACCCGACAGCCCTCGCGGGCGAGCCGCAACGTGCGCCGGGCCGCCGATCCCCAGGTGTAGATCGGCAGATGCGGGCTGATCTCGTTGACCATCACGAGCGTCCGGTCGGGGTCCGCCTGGGCCGCGAACGCGAACGTCTCATGGACGCCGCGCAGGAAGACCCGTCGAAAGCGCGCGTCGAGAAGATCCGCGATCGCCGTCAGCATCGTCGTCTTGCCCGCGCCGCTCGGTCCCGCCGCGACGACGAGCGACCCGCCATCCTCCGCGACCTGCCACAGCAGCGCCGCGGCCTCCGCGGAGATCACGCCGTCGCGCACGAGATCCGAGACCGGCGTCCGGTTCGGCCGCGCCCAGATCGGTCCCCACCACTCCGGCGGCAACCCGTTCCCGTCGGCGAGGATGGGCGCGACGAAGCTGGCGAGCCGAGGATCGAACGCGTCTTCGCTGTCGGTCATCCTCTAGGTCGCTCCACGAAGCTCTTCATTCCGGGCGAACATCACTGCGACGACCAGCAGGACCAGGACGGCGCCGCCCCCGACCGCCAACCTTACGTCCGTCGCCGTCGCGACCGCGCCGAGCAGCAGCGATCCGATCGACGGCACCCCGACCACGGTCAGCAGGTAGAAGCTCATGACCCGTCCCCGCAGCTCGTTCGGGACCGAAAGCTGGATCAGCGTCGAGATCAGCGCCCCGGAGATCGCGTTGGCGACGCCGATCAGGAGCAGCGCGGGAAGCGCGACGGCGATGCTCCCGCTCACCGCGAAGAGGAGCAGCATGGCGCCCTGGAGCAGGACGGACGCCATCACCCACCTGCCCTTCCGCGTGACATCCGCCCGCCCCGCCAGGCCGAACGCGCCGATCAGGGTGCCCAGCCCGCCCGCGGAGACCAGCAGCCCGAACGCGCCCGAACCCACGTGGAAGACGTCGCGCGCGAAGACGGCCAGCATCGGGCCGTAGGAACGGGCGAGCAGACCGGAGACCGTCGAGACCGCGATCAAGCCCGTCAGCGTCCGCGAGGCCCGCACGTGGCGGATGCCGCCCATGATCGCCTGGAGCACGTTCTCCTGCGGTCCGGACCGGCGCCTCGACGCGGGAAGATCGCGGAACTTCGCCAACGCGACGAGCGTCGCCACGCAGGAGACCGCGTTGAACACGACGACGCCGCCGATGCCGATGACCGGAATGAGCAGCCCGGCGATCGCCGGGCCGATCAACGCGGCTCCGGTGAAGGCCACCGAGTTGAGCGAGATGCCGGAGGTCAGCTGCGCCCGGTCGACG
>JBPCRG010000670.1:0-2895 GCA_050997095.1 Thermomicrobiales bacterium
GCCGAGGGGGTCGTCCGCGGCATCGGCGGCAGCTACTTCTGCATTGCCGACCGCCCCATCGCGGACCTGAAGGCGGACCTCCCCAACGTCGATGTGATTATCGAGTGCACGGGCAGCAGCGCCGCGGTCCTGAACGCGATCGAACTCCTCGGCGTCAACGGCGTCCTCGTCCTCCTCAGCAACATCGGCGGCGACCGGAAGGTCGAGGTCTCGATCGATCACATCAACCGCCTCTTCGTCGGCGGCAACCGGACGATGGTCGGCAGCGTCAACTCGTCCCTCGCCGACTTCCACACCGCCATCGTCGACCTCGAGAAGGCCGAAGCCCGCTGGCCGGGCGTCGCGGAACGCCTCATCACCCGGCGACTCCGCGGCCTCGACGACGCCCTGACCCTGCCCGACCCCATGATCGGCGAAGTCAAAGTCGTGATCGAAATGGACGCCTGATGCGTTGTCGATCCCGACGGGAACCGGGACCTCGGGACCACGGGACGTCCTTCGATGCTTTGGGACGCTGACGATCGTCAATCCGCTTGTCGAAGAAGAGACGACGAGATCCTTCGTACCTCAGGATGACGGCGGTGGAGGCGTGCCCAAAATGTCATTCTGACGAACGAAGAATCTCGTCGATCTCCGCACACCAGACAAGCGCCGATCGTCAGACTCCCCGGCCTGGCGGCGCGGGAGACCCTGCCCCGGCATGTCATTCCGACGAAGGAAGAATCTCGTCGTTCGCCTGGGAGTTCGGGCGCGTGTCCATCGTGGAACGGAAGTCCCACGTCATGTTCACCACCAGCCGTACGGAATGTTCCGCCGCGGATTCAGCGCCGGGTACGTCTCGCTCTGCGCGATCCGGTCGATGCGGGTCAGCAGCGCGTTAACCTCCGCGCGCGACAGATACGGCCGCATCAGCGCGCGGAACGCCGAATCGTCGGCATGCAACCGCAGGAGATCCGCGCGCAGCCGGGGCGAGATCGGCATGCCGACGAACTGCCAGAGCACCGTCCGCATCTTCGGATTCTCGTTGAAGGTCAGCCCGTGGTCGATCCCCCAGACCTTGCCGCGCTCGTCGCGCAGGCAGTGGCCGATCTTGCGGTCGGCGTTGTTCGCGATGTGGTCGAACAGGACGAGCTTCTCGATCTCCTCGCCGCACCCGGCCCAATAGGAGCGGGGGTCCCACTCCACCGACTCCGCCATCGGCTGCACGTAGATCTGGAGGCTGCCGATGCCGTGCGGGCCGTCGCGGATCACCGTCGGCGGCACCATGTCCCACCCGAGCGTCCGGCTCAGGTGATACGACGCGACCTCCCTCAGATAGAGCGTCCCCTCCGGAAAATCGTAGAGTGGGGCCTCGCCGCTGAGCGGTTTGTAGACCGCGAGATGGTCTGCACCCTCGGCGGTCACGAGCGCCACCGCGAAGGAGTAGTTCGATCCCCACGGGATCAGCTTGGAGTCGGCGATCTCGGAGTCGAGGAGCAGCGCCAGCGCCTCGTCGTCGGCCAGCGGCGTCGGGGTGAACCCCTCGCCCTCCGCATCGCCCCGGAGTTGTATGAACAGATCAGGCATCGTGCGGGCCTCGTCTTCGCTCGCGACGGCGACCGCCGCGATCCATCGACGCCGACAGGGAAGGGTGCGGTCCTCATCCGAGGCTCTTGCCAATTCTACGTTTGCGCCCGCTCCCGGATTCAAGGGCGCCGTCGCCCAAACCCGCGCCGAGCGTGCCGCCTCCGCTACCCGGCGCCGACGTTCCACGGCCCCCCGGCCCGCCGTACAATCCAAACCCGTCAGGTCCGATCGTCGGCGACGGTGAAACCGCCAGTTGGCCGCACACGGGAGGGAATCGCATGAAGATCGTTCGCTATCAGGACGGCGCGTCGATCCGGGTCGGCATTCTGGACGGCGGCGCAGTCCGCGCCGCGTCCGGCGGGCTCTTCACCGGTCTGACCGCGGGCGAGATCGTCGGCGACGCGTCGAGCGTCGCGTTGCTGGCGCCGATTAAGCCCGGAAAGATCGTCTGCGTCGGACTGAACTACGCCGCCCACGTCACCGAGCGCGACGCCACCCGCAAGGTTCCGACCGAGCCGGTGCTCTTCATGAAGCCAACCTCGGCGGTCATCGGGCCCGGCGACGCGATCGAGATCGCCTACCCCGCGAACGAGACCCAGCACGAGGCGGAGTTGGTGGTCGTGATCGGCAGGGCCGTCCGCGACGCGACTCCCGAGACCGCGCTCGGCCACGTCCTCGGCTACACCTGCGGCAACGACGTCTCGGACCGCACCCTGCAGAAGCAGGACGGCCAATGGATCCGCGCCAAGGGCTTCCACACCTACTGCCCGCTCGGCCCCTGCATCGAGACCGAGCTCGACGTCGCCGATGTCCCCGTCAAATCCCGCGTCAACGGCGAGATCCGCCAATCCCAGACGACGCGGTCAATGCTCTGGGACGTCCCCACCCTGATCGCCTACATCAGCGGCATCATGACCCTGCTGCCCGGCGACATCATCATGACCGGCACCCCCGAAGGCGTCGGCCCCCTCACTTCCGGCGACCGCTGCGAGATCGACATCGCCGGGATCGGGGTGCTGAGCAACCCCGTCGTCAACGCCTCGAACCCGCCGCGAAAAGGTCCTCCTGCAAGAGTCTGACCCAGCCATGCGATCTGCTCCCCCTTCCCCCGACGGTCGGGGGGGGGGGAGGGGGTTTGGGGGTTAGGGGGCTCCTCAGGCGGGCGAACGTGCGCTGTCACGTGGGGTTGGAAACCCCGCGCTAAGTCAGGATAAGTCGGTTAAAACCGACTATCGCCAGTCACCGAGGATTAATTCTCTGCAACAGCGTTTACCTTTACGTTGAATCCACGATCTTTGACAGCTGTGCGGACTGCTCCCCCTTCTCCCC
>JBPCRG010000013.1:0-3551 GCA_050997095.1 Thermomicrobiales bacterium
GCGGGGCACGGGCCCGTCGGGGCCGTCGGGCATCGACGCTCCCGAGACGGAGACTTCGGTTATCGGGTGGATGATCGGCGACGCGGTCAAAGGCTCCTAGACCTCCATGACCTCGTGCTCCTTCGCCCTGCCGATTTTGTCCGACTCATCCGTATGGCGCCTCGAGAGCTCGTCGAGCTGCTGAAGACCACGCCGCTCCTCGTCTTCGGAGACGTCTTTGTCGGACGTCAGCTTGTGGATCGACGAGGCTGCGTCCCGACGGATGTTGCGGACGGCGATCTTCGCATCCTCGACCTGGCTGTGCACGAGTTTGACGAGTTGCTTCCGCCGCTCCTCGTTGAGCGGTGGAATCCCGATCCGGATGACTTGGCCGTCGTTGTTCGGGGTGACTCCGAGATCGGATTTGAGGATGGCCTTCTCGATCAGGCCCATCATGGAGCGGTCCCACGGCTGGATCACGAGCAGCCTCGCCTCCGGCGCGGAGACGCCCGCGAGTTGGTTGAGCGGGGTCGGGGCGCCGAAGTAGTCCACGACGATGCGGTCCAGCAGTGACGGCGCGGCGCGGCCGGTCCGGATCGTGTTCAAGTCGCGCCGAAGCGCGTCCATCGCTTTGCCCATCCGCTCTTCGGCGTCTGCAAGCGTCTCGCGTATCATCCGTGCCGCCCCCGCGTGATCCTACAGCGCCTGGTCATCCACCGACGACCGCCGTTCCCCGATTGTCCCCGATTCGGCGAACCGGGAGCGGGACGGAGAGGCGTCGCCTAATCGAATTGAGATTCCCCCGACGCTACCAAGGTGCCGACGGGCTCCCCCGCGACCGCGTTCTCGATCGAACCATTCTCGCTCATGTTGAAGACGAGGATCGAGAGGTCGTTCTCGCGACAGAGCGAGAGCGCCGCCGCGTCCATCACGCGCAGATTGCGTTCGATCGCCTCCTGATAGCTGACCCGCTTGTAGCGGCGGGCTCCGGGATTGAGGTTCGGATCGTCGGAATAGACGCCGTCGACCCGGTTCTTCGCCATGAGCAGGATGTCGGCGTCGAGCTCCAGCGCGCGGAGCGCCGCGGCGGTGTCGGTCGTGAAGTAGGGATTGCCCGTCCCCGCCGCGAGGATGACGACGCGCCCCTTCTCCATGTGCCGGATCGCGCGTCGGCGGATATATGGCTCGGCGACCTCATGCATCTGGATCGCTGTCATCACCCGGGTCTGCGCCCCCGCCTTCTCAAGCGCCTCCTGCAGGGCCAGGCCGTTGAGGACGGTCGCGACCATGCCCATATAGTCGGCGGTTGCCCGGTCCATCCCTTTGCTGCTTGCGGAGAGCCCGCGCCAGATGTTGCCGCCGCCGACCACCACGGCGACCTGGACGTCGAGGCCGACCACCCGCTTCAACTGTTCGGCGATCGACTGCGCGACAATCGGGTCGATGCCGAATTGCGCCTCGCCCATCAGCGCTTCACCGCTGAGTTTGAGGAGCACCCGTTTGTAGCGCGCAGTCACGGCAACCCCCCGCTTGTGGCCCGGCTGGGCGCGTCGATCGATTGAGTTCCCGGGCCTACTCCGCGTCGGGTCCGGTGGCCGTCAGACCGGCGCCGACCTCGAACCTCGAGAAACGCCGGACCACGACGTTCTCGCCGAGACGGGCGATGCTTGCCTGGACGAGATCGCGGATCGACGACTTTTGGTCCTTGATGAACGGTTGGTCAAGCAGGCAGACGGCTTCGAGCGCCTGCTTGCGGCCGCCGAACTCGCGCTCGAGCTCCGCCCAATCGCCCGCCGCGACATCGTCCTCGGAGACGTACCGCGGGTTCATCGCGGCGACCTGCATTGCCACGTCGTGCGCCAGCGCCTTGAAGTCCGGGGTGCGCGCGACAAAGTCCGTCTCGCAGTTCACCTCGACCAGGGCCGCGATCTTCCCGCCCGCGTGGATGTACGGCTCGATCACGCCCTGCATCGCCGTCCGCCCGGACTTTTTCTCCGCTTTGGCGAGACCCTGCTGCTTGAGCAGCGAGATCGCCCTGTCGACATTTCCGTCGGTTTCGAGGAGCGCGCGTTTGCACTCCATGATTCCGGCCCCGCTGCGCTCCCGCAGATCTTTGACTTGTGATGCGGTGACCAATCCCATTCCCCTGACGTGATTCCGACTCATCGCTGCCCGCCGCCGAAGCCTCGGGAGCGTTACGACGCGGCGGCCGTCTCGACGATGGCTTCCGCGGACTCCGCCGGCACGATCCCGTCGTCGATCAGATCCTGCTCCTTGACGCCCATGTCCATCTGGCGCTCGACCTGGGCGACCTCGTTCCGCATCGAACCCTGGATCGCGGCGTCGGCGATGCCCGCCGAGATCAGCCGGACGGAGCGGATCGCGTCGTCGTTGCCGGGAATCAGAAAATCGACATCGTCGGGGTCGCAGTTGGTGTTGGTGATCGCGATCACGGGGATCTTGAGGCGGCGGGCCTCATAGATTGCCAGATGCTCGCGCTTCGGATCGACCACGAAGATCGCGCCGGGAAGCTGCGTCATGTCGCGCATGCCGCCCAACGTGCGGTCGAGCCGCTCCAACTCCTTCAGTTTCTTGGCGGCCTCCTGCTTCGGCAGGCGGTCGAGCTCGCCGCTGGCGGACTGCGACTGCAGTTGCTTCAGGTAGCGGAGGCGCGAGCGGATGGTGACGAAGTTGGTGAGGGTGCCGCCCAGCCATCGCCGGTTGACGAAGTACTGCCCGGACCGGACGGCCTCGCGCGCGACGACTTCCTGAGCCTGCTTCTTGGTGCCGACGAAGAGGACGCGGCCGCCGCGCGCGGCGATGTCGGCGACGAAGTTGTGGGTCGTCTCGAGGAGGGGAACCGTCTGGTTAAGGTCGATGATGTGGATGCCGTTGCGCTCGGTGAAGATGTACGGCTTCATCTTGGGGTTCCAGCGCTTGGTCTGGTGGCCAAAATGGACGCCAGCGTCGAGGAGCGCCTTCATGGTCTCTTGGGGGGGGAGTCCGACGGTGCTGTTTGCCACGATTGCCTCCGTTGGTGTTTCACTTCCGCGCTGCTCAACCCAGACCGAACCGGCGTCGATGCGCCGGCACACCGGGTCTGGTCCCAGACGCGTGCCAATTTCAGTGCGGCAACCGCCGCGCCATCGAGAAGTATACCATCGCCCGGAATTGACGGAATGAAAAGGCCAACCTCGGCGCCGAGGTCGGCCTTGGAACGAAACGTCCCGCCTACGCCTACGCCGGGGCCACGAGGGCGTCGGCGACGAATCCCTTGTTGCCGGTCGCCTTGTCCTCGACCTCGATCCAGATATACGTCCCGTCGTCCACGCTCGTGTCGCTGATCACCGTGAGTGCGGTGTCTTTCGGGAGTTCGGTGACGACATTTGCGGTCACCGAAGGCGAATCCCGAAGGTTTGCGGAGTCGGTGTTCGCAATCACGACAAGATCGCCGTTCCGGAACTTGCTGACGCGTCCGGCGGGAGTCTTGTCGGGACCAGTCGTCGAGGTGGGATTGGCATCGCCGGTCGTCGCGACCGCGACCGTGGTCTGGGCGGCCGGCACCGTGGAAC
>JBPCRG010000018.1:0-6617 GCA_050997095.1 Thermomicrobiales bacterium
CGCTACGGCTTCATGCCCAACCGCCTGCACTTCTGCGGTCCGGACGAGAACCGGACGCTCTTCGCCTACGGGGTCGAGGGCGTGGTCGACGGCGGTCTGAGCCCGCTCCTGCGCCGGTTCACCGGCGCGCTGCCCTATCTCCAATTGATCGCGCGCAACAACGCGATCGCCGATCCCTTCGACGAACGGGTGGTCGAGGCCTACTGGCTCGGCAACGAGCTGCTCGACGGGGTCGAGGTCCGGCAGCTCCACGATGCGCTGCTGGAGCGTTTCGGCAAGCAGCTCCAGGGGCGGACGCGCGACCTGATCCTCGGCAAAGCCCCGGCGGGCGCCCGGCCGCACCACAACTTCCACGTTTTCGACGTCCACAGCCGCGTCGGCGAGCTCGACCACTCCCTTGAGACCATGGACCAGTGCCGGATCAGTTGGGGCAAGGTCACGGGCGTGGACGGTGCCGAACTGACCGTCGAACGGGACCCGCTGACGTTGGTCGACGGCAAGCTCGCGCTTGGCGACGCGCGGACGACGCGGGTCGTCCGGCAGGTCGAGGGGCGCGGCTTCGCCGACGCGGCGGCGGTGGGCGACTGGGTCTCGCTGCACTGGGGGTGGATCTGCGAGACGCTCACCCAGCGGCAGCAGGCCAACCTCGCGCGCTATACGCTCGGTCATCTGCGGCTGGCGAACCAGACATTGTGACGGCATCGCAAGGAGGCGGACGATGGTGAGGCAGGCGTTCATCACGGGCGGAGTGGCGTACCACCACGGGCTGACCCGGCCCGGTGAGGTGCTCTCGCAGTTCGAGACCGTCGATCTGGGCCGGCTGGCCGACGTCGACCTCAACCGGTTCGACCTGGTCCTCGTCCCGCGGTCGGCGGACGGCGACGCGCTCCGCGCGCCGCCATCAGTTCGCCCGCTTCCTCGACCACGGCGGCGTCCTGGTCGCCTTCGGCGAGCTGTGGGCGGATTGGTTCCCCGGCTGCCGCTGGCGGGAGGAGTGCGCCGAGGACATCCTCGAGCCGGTCGTCGTCAGCCCGCATCCGCTCGTCTCCCGGTTCTCGAGCCAGGAGCTTCATTGGCACCCGGCCCTGCAGCGGTGGTGCTGCCACGGCCACCTCGACGCGCCGGAGGGGGCCGAGGTCCTCGTGCAAAACCAGCGCGGCGACGCCTGGCTCTACGTCGACCGGACGACGACCAACGGGGTGATCGTGGCCTCGACGAATCTCGATCCCGACACGCACGCGTTTCATGGCAATCCGACCGCGCGCGACTTCTTCGAAAACCTGCTGGCGTGGGCGCGCGCGGAGGCGGCGCACACAGCCGAACGGCGAAGCCGAGCGGCGCCGAGGATCGCCGGGCTCTACTCGGGCGTCCATTTTCAGCGGGCGTTTTACGCCGACCCGGAGTTCGGCGGACACTTCGCCGTGGTCCCGGTCTGGGAGTTGGCCGCCGCCGACCTCCACGACTTCGCGACGCTCTGGATCCCGCGGGAGAGCAACCAGAACGTGTTGACGGCGAACCGCGACAAGCTGCGGCGGCATCTCGCCGACGGCGGCACGATCGTCTGCTTCGACGAGGTCAACCAGCCATGGCTGCCCACCGGATCCTGGGAGCTGCGCCCGGCCGACATGGAGACGATCCGCGTGACGGACCATCCGCTGGTCGCCGGACTGACGGCCGAGCAGGTTCGCTGGCACTCCCACGGCGCCTACGACGCCCCGCCGCGGGCGACGACGCTGATCGACGACGGGCAGGGCAACGTGATGCTCTTCGTCGACGAGTCGAGCTTCGCCGGCGCCTTGATCGCGGGCACGATCGACCCGGACTGCCACGTCGGTTTCGGATCCGACGTCACCCGGCCGCTGCTCCGTTCGATTCTCTCCTGGGTGCGTGCGCCGCGGCACGCCTCGCTGGCGGCCGATTAGGACGGAGCTCCGCCGCAGGCGGGACCCGTGAGGGGATGGAGATGCGCGACCTCACACGCCGGCAGACGCTTCAGGGAGCGGCGGCCGCGCTCGCCGCGCTTGCGCTGCCCGGGCAGTCGATCGGGCGGACCGCCTCCGCCGCGAACGTGGGCGACCTCGTGCGGTTCGCATGGTGGACCGACGTCGGCGTGCCCACTCCGTTCCAGGTCTCGACCGCCGGCCCCGGCGGGGCGGTTTTGCTGACGCTGCTCTACGACACGCTGACCTGGAAGGACGCGGCCGGGGTCATTCCCTGGCTGGCCACGGAATGGACCGCGAGCGGCGACGGGCTCGGATACAGCTTTCAGATCGTTCCGGGCGTGGTCTGGCACGACGGGAAACCGCTGACCGCGGACGATGTCGCGTTCTCGTTCTCCTACTACGCCCGACACCCGTACAAATGGATGACGACGGAGATCGTGCAGTCGGCGAGCGTGACCGCCGGCGGAGCGGTCCAGATTCTGCTCAAGCGGCCCTACGCGGCGTTCCTCGAAGAGATCGCCGGAATCGTGCCGATCGTGCCGCGGCACATCTGGGAGCCGGTCGCCGACCCGGCCGCCTACGAGGGCGCGGACCGGTCGGTCGGATCGGGGCCGTTCCGCCTCGCCGAGTACGATCACACGGCCGGCGCCTACCGGCTGCTCGCCCATGACCAGTACTGGCGAGGACGGCCGCGGGCCCGCGAGTGGCGGCAATTGACGGTCCCCGCCGAATCCCGGATCCAGGTCGTCCAGCAGGGCGACGCCGACATCTCGCTCAGCGGCGACGCCTCGGTGCGCGACCTCTTCGCGCACGACGACCGGCTCAAGGTGTTCGAGACGGCACCGCTCTCGATCGTCCGCCTCGCCGTCAACACGCGGCACGCGCCGCTCGACCGCAAGGAGGTCAGGCAGGCGATCGCCTACGCGCTCGACCGCCGGCAGATCGCGGAGACGATCACGCGCGGCCCCGCGATCGTCGGCAGCGCGGGGGTGGTGCCACCGGAGACGCCATGGTTCGATCCGTCGCTGCCGGCGTACGGCTACGATCCGGAACACGCGAAATCGCTGCTTGGGGGCGGAACCCTGACGATCGACCTGCTCGCCGACGCCAGCGCGCGCGAGCCCGACCTGATGCAGCCGATGCTGGCCGCGGTCGGCATCACCCTCAATGTCCAACGGGTCGATGCGCCGACGCGGGTGCAGCTGCTCACGGACGGAGACTTTCAGCTCGCGTTGACCCAGCACATCGGCGTCGGCGGCGATCCCGACTATCTCCGGCGCTGGTACGCGGGCGAGGAGGCGAACGGGTTCGCCCAGGGCTCGATCTTCCATGACGACGAATACACCCGGCTCGGCGACGAGCAGGCCGCCACCCTCGATCCCGAGGAACGCCGCACGCTCGTCTTCCGGATGCAGGAGATCCTGGTCGAGGAGCTGCCGACGATCGTCCTCTACCACCGGCGCTTCTACTGGGTGTACGACCCCGCCGCCCTGACCCCGGTCGAGACATGGGGCGGGTTGATGAACGGGATTCCGTTCCCGGACAACAAGCTCGCCCTGCTCGAATCCTGAGCGGCGGCGGTGGCGGCCCGGCTCGTCCGGCTCCTCGGCCGGTATCTGACGCTCGGGGCCGGTCTCGTGCTGCTGAATTTCCTCATCCCCCGCCTCCTCCCGGGCGATCCGCTCACGTTCAGCTCGGGCGAGGGGCTCGACGCGGCGACGCCGCTCTCCGCCGCCGCGAGGGCGCAGTTGCGCTCCTACTATCACCTCGACGATCCGCTGCGTCGGCAGTTCGGTGCGTATCTCGGGGGCCTCGCCCGCGGCGATCTCGGCTGCTCGATCGACCGGTCGGCGCCGGTCGCCAGTCTGATCGGGGACCGGCCCCCGTGGACGGTCGGGCTTCTGTTCTTCTCTTTCGGCATCGCCGCGGTCTTGGGCGTCGCGGCCGGCGTCGCCGCGGGCTGGGCCGCGGGAGGCCCGCGGGACCGCCTGCTTACGTCGGTCGCCGGCGTGTTCGCGGCGATTCCGGAGTTCCTGGTCGCGATCGGGCTGCTGCTGGTCTTCGCGGTCGGGCTCCGCTGGTTCCCGTTGTACGGCGGCAAGACCTCGTTCGCCGACTATGGCGGCGGGCCGGCGGCCTTCGCCCGGCGCACGCTCGACGTCGTCCGGCACCTGACGCTGCCGGCCGCGGCGCTCGTCGCCACGAACGCCTCCGCGTTCCTGCTCCTGGCCCGGGACGCGTCATCCGGGCTGCGACGGGAGCCGTGGCTGGACGTGGCCCGCGCGAAGGGTCTCACCGAGCGCGAGGTCGTCCGCGCCCACGCGCTGCCGAACATGGCCCGCCCGCTGTTGAGTTTCGCCGGCTTGCGCTTCGGCACGATCCTCGGCGGGGCGCTGGTGGTGGAGCGGGTCTTCGGCGTGCCCGGGCTGGGGCTGCTCGGCTACCAGGCGATCCGGGCGCGCGACTATCCCGTGCTGCAGGCGCTCTTCCTGCTCTCCGGAATCGGCGTGCTCGCCGCCAACCTCGTCGTCGATCTGCTCCATCTCCATCTGGAGCGGCGACGGGGCCTCCTGGATGGTTAGGTTCCGTCCACGCCCCCTCCTGTTTTGGGTCGGCACGGCGCTGTTCGCGGGAATCCTCGCCGCGGCGATTTTGGCGCCGTGGCTCGCCCCGCACGATCCTCGGCTGCCGACAGGCCGACCGCTGGCGCCGCCGACCCATGGCCATCTCCTCGGCACGAACGATCTCGGGCAGGACACGCTCAGCCAGCTTCTCTTCGGCGCCCGGTCGTCGTTGCTGGTCGCCGGGTCGGTCGCGGCGATCTCGACGACGCTGAGCTGGTCCGTGGGACTGGCGGCCGGGCTATTCCGGCGCGCGGAAGCGCCGCTGATGATGGTCGTCGACCTGCTGCTGGCGCTGCCGAGCATTCCGTTGTACCTGCTGGTCCTCACCCTGCTCGGACCGAGTCGCCGCAATCTCGTGCTCGTGCTCGCCGTCCTCTCGTGGCCGGGCTTCGCGCGGGTGGTGCAGAGCGTCGCGATCGGCGTGCGGTCGGCACCGTACGTCGAAGCGGGCCGCGCGCTCGGCGCGCGGGAGACGCACATCATCCGTCGCCATCTCCTGCCGGCGACGCTCGACGTGCTGCCGACCAAGCTGGTGCTCACCGTGCGCTTCGCGGTCTTCGCCGAGGCGACCCTCGGCTTCCTCGGGCTCTCCAGCACCGACGCCGTCAGTTGGGGCACGATGCTCAACTGGGCCTTCGCTGACCCGCTGCTCTTCGCCCGGCCCGTCTGGCCCTGGCTCGTGCTGCCGCCGACGCTGGCGATCGTGACGCTGATCCTCGCCACCGTGGGGGTGGGCACGGGCTTGACGACGACCGCGGAGCGTCACGCCGCCAAGGCGGCAGCCCGCCAAACCACTCCTCGCCCCCATGGTGGATCGACCACGTCGCAAACGAAGGGATCCTGCCGGAGGAGATGAGATCCCCAGGCGCGGCCGACTCCGCGCCCGGCCTGTCGGGCCGTGGATCGGCCGTCGTTGAGACCCGGCTTCGCGGCACCGCGTCATTTCGAAGGGGCCAGGAAGCCACCCGGAGCGCCACGCGCCGGGCGCCGGGCCACGGCGGCGACCGCGACAGGTCGTGCATGGGGCGTGCATGGGGCATGAATCTCCTTCGACGAGGCCGTCCGTTCATGGCGGAACGAGCTCCTCCAGCGCGAGCGCGGCAAACGCCGGGTCTCAGCCGCCCGGGGTCGTGTCCCGCACCTCTTCCCCACAGATGATGGCCGCATCGCTGATCCGCCGGCCAGCGCGGCCTTCGCAAAGACGAAGCAACCCGTCTCTAGGCTCGACTTGACCGGCTTGCCCCCACCCCGCGATTTCTAGCTTCAGGCGTCACAGGGCACCGCCTGCAACGTGACCAGCTTCCCGGCGTCGGACGCGTCGGCGAGGCTCCAAACGAGGTTGACCAGCTCAGTCGCCCGCTCCGGCGAGACGCTTTCAGCCGCCAGCCAGCGGAATTTCTCGATCAATTCATCGTCCGAGGGCGGACGCGCGGCATCCCAATTGGCTTCGATATCGCCTGAATCGAGGATGACCCCATCGTTCGTTTCGATCCGGACGCGCGCCACCCGCTCGGCCGGGAATCTCGCGGTCAACGCCGGGTCGTCGACCAACTCGACGTGGTCGGCGAGCAGCAAGACGCGTGAGTCCCGCAAGCCTGCGCCGTCGAGTTGCGCGAGGCCGAGTTGCCCGTGAACCAACGCGGCGGCGATGGGAAACGGCGTGCTGTACTGCGCCTGGTCGGTCGTCGCCGGCCGCCTGGTCGTCAGGCGGGTCGCGTTGTGAAAGGTGCTCACTTCGATTCGCTTGATCGCGTCGAGATCGAGCGCATGCTCCCGCTGCAGCGCCAGCGCGCCCTCGATCGCCGGCTGCGCCCAGCGGCAGACCGCGTACGGCTTGAAGAACGGCTCGGTGATCCGCCACCGCGTTCCGAGATCCGACCGGATTGCCGCGGTCTCGGGCGCTTCGACCTTCACGGCCGGGGCACCGGGGAAGCCGGCCGCCGCCAGCATGGCCGCGCTGACGCCGGCCATCGCGCCCCAGCCGGAGCCATCCTTGAGCATCGTTGGATGATCGATGCAACGCATCATCTGCGACCGCGGACCGTGGAAC
>JBPCRG010000081.1:0-4436 GCA_050997095.1 Thermomicrobiales bacterium
CAAATGAAGAAGGGGGCGGGTTCGTGCAGCCGATCTTGCAGTATGACGTGGCGTACCCGGAGCGGTTGAGCCGGGGGCTGATCTTCGTGAAATGGCTGCTGGTCATCCCGCATCTGGTGGTGCTGACGCTGTTGTCCTTTGTGATCGCGTTCGTGACGGTGATCGCCTGGTTCGCGATCCTGATCACGGGGAACTACCCGCGCTCCCTGTGGGAGTTCACGATGATGACGCTGCGCTGGTCGGCGCGGGCCAACGTCTACGGCGTGAGCCTGCAGCGGGACGAATACCCGCCCTTCGGCGACGGCGACTACCCGGTGCTCTTCCAGCTGGACTATCCGGCGAGCCTGTCGCGCTGGCGGATCTTCGTCAAGCCGATCCTGGTGATTCCGCACCTCGTCATCATCTACTTCCTCCAACTGGCGCAGGCCATCGTGTACGTCATCGCGTTCTTCGCGATCCTCTTCACCGGGGCCTACCCGCGGGGCATGTTCGACTTCGCGAGCGGGGTGACGCGCTGGCAGCAGCGGGCCTCGGTCTACGTCTCTCTGCTGACCGACGCCTACCCGCCCTTCACCCTCGACCGCGTGGCCTCGCCGACGAGCGCGGCGGTGGGGTCGGGCGGGGGGTACCAGGTCGGCGGAGGCGGGGGCGGAGGGGTGGCGCAGTGGTAGAGGCGCCGGCGGAAATCGACGTCAGTCCGCCCAAATCCTGAGTTCCGCCAGCTTTCGGTCAGACCGAGCGTAGGCGAGCGCGGCCTCGATGTCGTCGAGGGTAAGGGACGGGTAGTCGGCGATGATCTGGGCTGACGTTTGACCCGCGACGACCCAATCCTCGATCAGATCCACCGCGATCCGGGTGCCGCGGACGATCGGCCTGCCGCCCAGTACCTCGGGGTTGCGGGTGATGCGTGTGCTGCTTTGCATCTGAATGGTTCCTCGGAAGTTCGACAGTTCCCTCTTTCTCGGCAATCCACCATGCAAGGCATTGGATGGGCGCAGCATCCGTCCAAGACGATGCAGACATGGTCTTTGCCGATAGGTGAGAGTTGAGCATTGTCGCCCAGCATGCTCCCCCTGTCATTGTGTGGCCCCTAGACGACGAGATTCTTCCTTCGTCAGTGACACAGGAGGGGCGCATCCTCCATCTCATCGTCAACCGACGTTACCGTTCAACGTGAGGTCACGCGTTCGCGAAGGATGACGGTGGAAAAGGCGGTCCTCGTGATCTG
The DNA here is from genome assembly GCA_050997095.1 of Thermomicrobiales bacterium. Taxonomy (GTDB): domain Bacteria; phylum Chloroflexota; class Chloroflexia; order Thermomicrobiales; family UBA6265; genus JBPCRG01. The sequence continues at coordinate 1,229 of JBPCRG010000081.1, forward strand.
AGCAACGTCAGTATGATCGCGCAGCGCTGACAATGATGCCCCGAGACCAGGCTCGGACCACTCGCCTGCCAAAGGATGGTGATACGCGCTTTGCGATAAAAAATGGTATATCTATGCGCATACATCTTGAAGCGGACCCATCCCAATAGGAGTCGAAAACCTGTGACTATCCTGAAGACAACTGAAGAGACCCATTCCCCGCCCAAAGAGGGCATGTTCCGCGAATTGCTGGCGATCCACGCACATCTGCGGCGGGATCTGCGGACGGTGCGGAGGCTGGCGGACGAGGCGCGGGACGGGCTGTCGCCGACGACGATTCTGGAGGAGATCCGGAATCTGGAGACGAACAGTCCGCTTTGGCGGCTGCGGTTCGGCTGCATGCACTATTGCCGGTTCGTGCACGCGCACCACTCGATCGAGGACGCGTACGTCTTCCCGACGATCCGGCGGCAGGACCCGTCGCTGAACGGGGTGGTCGACCGGCTGGAGGCCGACCATCTGAAGGTCCACACCATCACGGAGCGGATCAGGGCGGTGGCGGACACGGTCGCAGGCGACGCCTCGGGCATCAGCCGGTTCCAGCTGGTCGAGGCGCTGACGGAGCTGGAGGAGCACCTGCTCGCCCACCTTGCGTTCGAGGAGCAGTCGCTGGGGCCCCTGCTCAACAGCTGGGAGACGTGGCCGGAGGGATAGGCGGGATGAGCGAAGGCGACGAATCCAAGCGCGAACGCGAGCACGAGCACACCGTCACCGCCTGCACCCGGGCCTGGCAGCTGCTTCGGCTGGCGCACGACCGGGTCGCGGGTCGGCTCGGCGCCGAGCTCTCACACGAGTGCGGGCTGGCGATCAACGAGTTCGATCTGCTCTTCCGCCTGCGCTCGCACGCGGAGGGCTCGGTGCGGATGGGGGCGCTGCTGGAGGCGGTCGCGCTCAGCCAGCCCGCCCTCAGCCGCTCCGTCGCGCGGCTGGAGGAGCGGGGGCTGGTCGCGCGGTCGGAGGCGGCGGGGGATGGACGGGCCTGCATGGTCGGCCTGACGGAGCGCGGGAGCGCGCTGACCGACCGCGCCACGGAGGTCTACGCGCGCGCCGTGCACGAGACGCTGACCGGCAAGTTCACGGCGGCGGAGCAGGCGGCGCTGCTGCACACGTTGGGACGGATCGGGCGGTAGGGATTCGGCGGGCGGGTCTGGGTCAGCGTTCCCCGGATTGAAGTTCCCCAGGTTGAAACCTGGGGCTCAACCTGCAAAGCCTCTCCGAGGCTAGCACGGTGTGGCACGGAACAGGTAAGAAGCCGCGTAAGAATCGCATCGGGGCAAAGGATCGTGTGCGAAGATGCCGGGACGCGACGTTCCATCGCGACACAGATCATGAATGGGAGAGGGCGGCATGGTCGATCCGCGGATGACGAAATGGGCGCAGACGCTGGTCAACTACTCGCTGGGGGTGACGGCGGGCGAGGTGGTCGGGATCACGGGCGGGGTGGCGGCGGAGCCGCTGCTGCGGGCGGCGGCGCTGGAGGTCGTGCGGTCGGGCGGGCATCCGATCCTGCTGCCGACGTTCGGGGGAACCGTGGACGATCTGCTGCGGGAGGGCGGCGACGGGCAGCTGGCCTTCGTCGGGCCGGTCGAGCGCTTCCTGCGGACGGAGGCTGACGCGATGCTCTCGGTCTCGGCGGAGACGAACACGAGGGGCGGTTCGGCGGTCGCGCCCGGGCGGCGGCGGATCTACGACGGCGCGCGCTCGGCGCTGCGGCAGACGTTCCTCGACCGGGCGGCGGCGGGCGCGCTGCGCTGGTCGAGCACGATCTTCCCGACCGACGCCTACGCGCAGGCCGCGGAGATGGGCACGGAGGAGTTCGCCGATTTCGTGCTCGGGGCGTGCAAGCTGCACGAGCCCGATCCCGCCGCGGCGTGGGGTCGGCTGCGCGACGACCAGCAGCGGCTGATCGACTGGCTGGCGACGAAGGAAGAGATCCGGGTCGAGGCACCCGGCACGGATCTGACGCTCTCGGTCAAGGGCCGGACTTGGATCAACTCCGACGGGCACCGCAACTTCCCGTCCGGGGAGATCTTCACCGGGCCGATCGAGACGTCGGCGACCGGGACGGTCCGCTTCTCGTTTCCGGTGGTCACCGACGGACGGGAGATCGCGGATGTCCGCCTGCGCTTCGCCGAGGGCAAGGTGGTCGAGGCGAGCGCGGCGAAGAACGAGGAGTATCTGATCGAGACGCTGGACAGCGACCCGGGCGCGCGATTCCTGGGCGAGTTCGCGTTCGGCACGAATTTCGACATCACCCGGTTCACGAAGAACATCCTGCTCGACGAGAAGATCGGGGGCACCGTGCACATGGCGGTGGGGGCGGGCTACCCGGATTCCGGCAGCCTCAACCGCTCGACGGTGCATTGGGACATGATCTGCGACCTGCGCCAAGAGGGGGTCGTGACGGTGGACGGGACGCCGTTCCTGCGCCGGGGGCGGTTCCTGGTGTAGGGGGGAGCAGACGGTCGGCATCGTCCCAGGGCGTCACTTGGCCGGGCCGGACGACGGTCTGACGGATCGTCCCGTGCACGGTTGCTTTGCACTCCTGCCGCCCCTGGCAATCCGGTCGTCCGCCTTGTTCCGCCACCGTTCATCGCGACGGTCGGGACAACTTGCGTGGTACATTTTGCCAAATGCGGGATGGAACGCGTGCGCTCCACGGTCGGGAAAAAGTGGACCTGCCCGTCGTCGGAGGTGCCACGCCGGGCACGGTTCCTTTCAGCGAACCTGGGATCTCCAGCATTCCGCGGTCATTTTCGATGCTCCAACTGGACGCGCTGGCAATGGGGGGCCTGCTGCTCCTGACCGCGCTCGTCGCCTGGCAGCGGATCTGGTTCTGGAACGGGCTGGCGCACCTCGACGTCGCCGCCTTCTACCTGCCCTGGTACGCCTTCATGGGCGGGCATCTGCGCGCGCTCGACATCCCCGCCTGGAACCCCCGCCAGTTCGGGGGGGCACCCTTCGTCGGCGATCCGCAATCCGGCTGGATGTACCTGCCGGCGATGCTCTTCTTCACCTTCCTCAAACCCGTGCCGGCCTACCAGCTCTTCCTCGCCTTCCATCTGCTGCTCGCCGGCGTCTCCGCGTTCATCTTCGCCCGGATGCTCGGGATGCGGACGGTCGGCGCCCTCGCCGCCGCGCTCGCTTATGAGTTCGGACCGCTGGCGAG
>JBPCRG010000110.1:0-4565 GCA_050997095.1 Thermomicrobiales bacterium
TGGGCCATGAATGACGTGGCAAGAACGAGACCCTTCTTCGGGGCACGCTTCTGCATCTTCTTCTCCTGAAGCGACTCTGAAACGGTGTGTGGTCATGCCGGGGCCCCCCGGCCGGGCGATGCCGGATGGAACGGCGCGCGGTGAAAACCGTTTCCGCCGCGTGCCCGATGTCACGTCGGGGTCTCCGACGGAGGCGTCTGCCGGGACGTGGTGGACCTAGTCGTCGGCGATCGTCGTCGGCAGCCCGAAGCGCGCGAAAAGCGTCGGGTCCGCGAATCGGACGATGGAGGCGATCGCGTCACCCTCGATCGCGAGCACGATCACCCCATGGGCCTGGAAATCGCCCTCGTCCCCTGCGGACGTACGCGGCCAGGGCGGGCTGCCGGTTGGCCCGGGTCGGCGTGAGCCGGAAGCGGTCGAGCCGTCCGCCCCCCGGGACGGTCGCCAGGAACCCCCCGATCGCCTCCCGCCCGACATAACGGTCCGGCAGCGGCGGCATCGTGAGCACGGCGTCCTCGGTGAGGAGCGCGACGATCGACGGGACATCGGCTGCGTGCCAGGCGGCGATCAGGCGTCGGACGAGCGCGCGCTCGGCCGGGGCGCCGGTTCGATCGCGGTCGTGGTCGCGGGTGATCCGCCCGGCGAGCCGTTCACGCTCCAGCGTCGCGCGCGCCCGTTGGAGGGTGCTGTTGGCGCCGGCCACCGACGACTCCAGCATCGACGCGACCTCGGCCGCGGTGTAGCCGAGGACATCGCGCAGCAGGAGCGCGGCACGCTGCCGGGGAGGAAGCATCTGCACCGAGGCGACGAAGGCGAGCTCGACCCCCTCCCGCCGTTCGACGGCCGCCTCCGGCCCCGGCAGCGACGGCCCGAGTTCGTCGAGCAGGCGGTCGGGATAGGGATCCAGACGAATGACCTCGTCCTCCTGCCGCCCGCCGCCGCGCGCGGCCTCCCGCGGGAGCGTCGACGCGGCGATCTCGTGGCGGGCCCGTCCGGCCAGCATCGTCAGGCAGAGGTTGGTGGCGATGCGATAGAGCCAGGCGCGGAACGAGGCGCGCGGCTCGAAGCGGCCGAGGTGTCGCCAAGCCCGCAGCATCGTCTCCTGAAGCGCGTCGTCGGCGTCGTCGAGCATGCCGAGCATGCGGTAGCAGTGGATGTGCAGCTCGCGTTGAAGCGGCCGCGTCAGCTCCCCGAACGCCTCTCCGTCCCCGGCCTGCGCGGCGTCGAGGCGCCCGAGTTCCGTCCGCATGGCGTCTCTGCCGTTCGTGTCCGTCGTCATGCTTCGTTCTCATCCGGGAACGGAACGCGGCGCCGCCGAACGCGCGCCGCGATCCGTTCCCGGTCATTCTTCCCGTCGCCGTCGGAATCGGCCGACTCAGCCGCCGCCCAGGCGATAGGAGCCCACCTCCCGCAAACCGGCCGACACCGGCGGCTCCACGCACCTGTCGCCGGGCCCCTCCAGGAAGGTCCGGAAGGCCGGGCTGGCCATCAACGGGTTTTCTTGACCCTCCCCGGTTTCCATCATCGCCAGGTGGACGAAGCTGACGCCGTCTTCCTGGACGAAGGTGGCGTAGCGAAGCCCGGCAGGAGCGGTCCGATGAAGGTCTTCGTACGTCCGTCGAATCAGATCTTCGTTTCGACCCGCCGCACCCGGCGTGACCGTGTATCGCACCGTCGTCGTCTGCATGACCGACCCCCTGTGTCTCCGTGACGCCCTGCCCGACCCCATGTCGGCGACGGATCAGGGCGTCTGCTCATATAACCCGGGCGTCGCGTCAAACTCATCGGTCTCGACGAGATCGATTGGAGATTCAAGCTCGGACGCCATCGTGGACGCAGGGCGGAGTCGGCCGACCCTCCCATGGCGGCGGTTCGGTCCGTCGTGAACGCGGAATTCGGAGCGCGCCTGAAGGCCGCCCAGGTCCGAATTTCGGACCTGGCGCGGAGCGCGCGGTGCGGAAGAGGCGAAACCGCCCAAACCTGCCGCGATCGAACAGACTCGGCGGCCTCGACCCGCCGAGTCAGCCCCGGTCGAGCAGATCCAGCACTTGGGCGAAGTCCTCGACGCCGGCGACGGTGGAGGGGTCGAGCCAGACTTGGACGTGGCCGATGCCCTCCCGGGCGTAGCCGCGCAGGAGGTCCGCCAGCTGCTCCGGGGAGCCGGTGGCGGGCGGGTCGGGTTTCGTCGTTGGCTCGGTCGCGCCGGAGACGGAGGCGCGGCCGCTCCGGTTCGGGTCTCGGCTCGGCAGGTCGATCAGGACCCCGGCGGTCCGCTCCAGCGTCGCCGGGTCGCGCCCGACCTCGCGGCAGACCGCGTCGACCGCTTCGCGCACCGGCGGGATCGCGGCGGGGCCGCTCGTCCAGTCGGAGTTCCAGGCGTCGACGTGGGGGAGGGTCATCCGCAGCATCCGCGGCCCCTTGGTCCCGATCATCAGGGGCGGCCCCTGCGGGCGCGGACCGCGCGGGCGGAGCTCGCAGTCGCGGGATTGGTGCCATTCCCCGGCGAAATCGACGCGCCCCTACCGCAGCAGGGAGAGGATGATCGTGAACCCTTCCTCGAAACGGCTCGCGCGGTGGTCGAACGGGAAGCCGAAGGCCGTGTACTCCGGCTGATGCCAGCCCGCGCCGAGCCCGAGGATCAGGCGGCCGCCGCTGATCTCGTCGACCGTGTCGGCCATCTTCGCCGTCAGCGCCGGGTTGCGGAAGCTCATGCAGCTGACGAACGGCCCGAGCTCGATCCGCGAGGTCGCGGCGGCCAGCGCGGCCAGCAGCGTCCAGCCCTCCCACATCCCGACCGGCTTCTGCTCCCGCCCCGGCAGCCGGAAGAGCAGGTGGTCCGAGATCCAGAGGGAGTCGAACCCCAGCTCCTCCGCCCGCCGCGCGATCGCGAGCACGTCCGTCCAGCGGGGCGTGTCGCCCGCCATCGTGCACTCGATCACCGGCAGCAGGAGCATGACCTTGAGCGGCCAGCCGCGGGGGGCTGCGGGTGACGGCGTTGTGGGCGGCTCGGCGATGAGCCGGTCGGTCATATGGATTCTCCTTTGACGTCGGGAAGAACAAACAGGACGGGCTGGCTGTGACGTCAGCGGAGCTTCTTTTTCCTCGCCACCGCGGCCCGCTTCTCGACTTTTGCGTGTTCGATGCGGAGGTGAGGTCGGCAGAAGCAGCGGTTTCCCTCCCAGCCGGTCCCAGGCTGAGGGCAGCGGGTCGAATCGGGTTGACCGATCTTCAGCTCGATCTCCAATTCCACATCCCTGTCACGCAGGAGGCGTCTCGGAGGACCATGCCGCCAGCCCGCTTGATAGGGGGTGGAGCCATGACGCAACGGCATCACATATTCACACTGACTGAAGCCGCCCGCCGTGCGTGGAAACGTGCGGAGGCCTTGCGATTTGCCTTGGTCCTCCAGCGTCACGGTGTGGACCCTGCCTGATTTCTTCTCCTCGGGCATGGTGACCTCCCGATGCTCTTGAGTTCTTGTCCGATCGACTGTCATCTTATGCCCACGGTCCAATTTGCACAAGAGGTCAGATTCGTAGATGTCCCGACTTTCTGAAACCCGTCCCAACCAAAGATCCCTATGCTGGGGACGAACGTCCTGATTTGCATCGATCGGGGAATCGTTCGCAAATCGCCGCCGAGCGTCGGCCGGAACCGGGACATGGAGCGCACGGGATCGGACGCGACCCTTATCTGAACCCAGCCATCCCCTGCGACCCGCATGACACGTCCCCATGTCCGTTATTCATCTCTGACACAATTTCGCCATATTGACTATGATGGCGACTCCCAGTACTATCCGGGAAGTACCCATTAATAATTGCAACGGACGAGGTCGGGCCGGGTGGGGTTCCGGGCCGGGTGTGGCTTCGCCGCGCATCCTTGTGACGAGGTCATGGGGGCAGAGGAGGATCCGCCATGGTCACCAGTCAATTTCTGCGTTCGCTGAGCGTCCGGGTCGCGGCTTTGGCGCTGATCGCCACCGTCGCGATGCCGATGTCCACCCAGGCGGAAGGTCGCAGCCGGCACTACGGCCCGTTCGCCAGCGACTCGTCGGACTCGGGGACGTGTGGCATCACCGACTGGGCGAACGACACGTTCGACCGGGTCTACACGGTCGATACCAGGCAGAACTCGGAGGGCGCGTACACCGTCAATGAAGAGTTCAAAAATGGCGCGTTCGTCACGATCGCCGGCTCCAGCCCAGGTGCGTGCGAGAGCGGGCCGTTCCCCGGAAACGGCAACACCGTGGGCGCAGGCGTCACCGGCAAGATGCACGGATCGTTCACCATCATCGTCACGGGCGGTACATTCGACCCAGCCGCGACATGTTCGGCTCCGTGCTATACCGTTGACTTTGTCGGCGCGGTCTTCGGTCCCCGCGCAAAATACACCGTCCCGACGTTCTCGTTTCACTACAACGCCCGAGACAACGGCGAATGGAAAAACGCCTCCGCCGATCGCGGCGGCAATCATGGGGACATCACGGGCTCGTAGCTAATCGTCTGACCATAACGCCCCCTCCTCCGGCATTCGGAGGAGGGGGCGTTTCTGTGAGCGCGTCG
>JBPCRG010000155.1:0-5719 GCA_050997095.1 Thermomicrobiales bacterium
GGAAGAGGATGATCTGATGGCGGGCGCCGATCGAGCGCGCGGCCATCGCGTACTGGCTGTTCTTGGCGGAGAGCAGGACGCTGCGCATCAGGCGGGCGTAGCCGGGGATGTTCAAGACCGAGGTGGCGATCACGACCGTGGTGATGCCCGGGCCGATCGCGAAGGCGATGCCCATCGCGAAGATGAAGCGGGGAAACGCCTGGAGGATCGCCATCCCGAGCATCGAGCCTTCGTCGGTGAAACCGCCGATGTACGCCGAGACCGCGCCGATCGCCGCGCCGATCGTCAGCGAGACGATGACCGCGGAGAGCGCGATCAGGAGATCGAGGCGCGCGCCGTAGATCACCCGCGAGAGGACGTCCTGGCCGAATTGGTCCGTTCCGAACGGGTGCGCCCACGAGGGAGCCTGCGACTCGAGCTTGAAGTCGACTCCGTAGGGCTCGTACGGCGCGACGAGCGGCGCGAAGAAGGCGCAGACCAGGAGAATCGCGATCAGGACGAGGCCCGCCAGCGCGGTCGGGTTGCGGCGGAGCGAGTGCCAAACCTCCGCGAACCGCTCGCTTCGGGGCGGGCGCAGCGCGGCGACCCGCGGCTCGCCGGGCGTCGCCGGATCCGCCGCCCCGAACGCCGGGCTCGGTTGGACCTGCGTCTGAGCCATCGCTAAAACTCCACCCGGGGATCGAGCGACGCGGTCATGATGTCGACGACGAGATAGATCAGGACGTAGAAGAACGTGACTAAGATGATGAAGCCCTGGACCGCCGGAAAATCCGATCCCAGAATCGCGTTGAACGAATAGAGCCCGAGGCCCGGCCACGAGAAGATCAACTCAACGAGGACTTCGCCGCCGAGCGCGTAGCCGAAGACGCCCGCGATCAGGGTCAGCACGGGAATGACCGCGTTCTTGAAGGCGTGCTGGAACACGATCACGCGGTTCGGCAGTCCCATCGAGCGCGAGGTCCGGATGTAGTCGGAGTCGAGGGCGTCGATCATCATCGCGCGGGTCATCCGGGCGATGGGGGCCATCGCGACGAGGCCGATGGTGGCGACGGGAAGCACGAGCGCGCGGAATGCGGCCCGGAAGACGCTCCATTGCCCATGGAGCAGCGTGTCGATCGTGAAGAAGCCGGTGATCCGCGACGGCTCATCCATCCCGATCGGGAGGCGGCCCTCGGGTCCCGGGAGCCAATTGAGGCGGGTGTAGAAGAGGGCGAGGAGCACCAGCGCGATCCAGAAGATGGGCGCCGAGACGCCGAGCACCGCGATCACCCGGGAGATATGGTCGAGCCAGGTGCCGCGCTTGACCGCGGAGACGATGCCGAGGGGGATGGCGACGACGATCGCCAACGCCATGCCGTAGAGGACGAGCTCGAGCGAGGCGGGGAATCGCTCGTTCAGGTCTTTCGAGACCGGCTGCGCCGTTTGGTACGACGTGCCCATCTCACCGTGGAGGAGATCGCCCGTGTAGTTCCAGAACTGCACGTACCAGGGATCGAGCAGCCCGGCCTCCCGCTTCATCTCCTCAACGCGCGCGTCGCTCGCGTAGGGCCCGGCGACGCGCTCGATCGGGTTGCCCGGCACCACGCGGGTCAGCAGGAACGCGATCAGCATCGACCCCAGCAGGACCGGGACGATCAGCACGATCCGGCGGAAAGTGAAGCGGAGAAGGCGCATCGAATGGGCTTGCCTCGTCCTTCGACCCCGCTCACGCTGGTGGCGGCGGGGCCCAAGGATCCATGCTCAAGAATCGAAGCGGGCGGAACGCTCGATCAGGACGGAGACACGATCGCCGTCGGCGATCCGGCCTCCGTCGGGAACCGGACGACCCTATGCGGTGGCGCGGGTGAAATAGGCGTATCGCGGCAGCTCGTCGTTGTAGTAGACGTAGCCCGCGATGTCCTTGCGCAGATGGACGACCCAGTTGGGCTGGGCCAGGAAGATGTAGGCGCACTCCTCGATGATGATCGCCTGCGCCTCCTTGCTGGCCGCCTCCTTCTCCGGACTGTCGACGGAGAGCGCGTACTTGGCCAGGATCTCGTCGATGCGCGGGCTGTTCAGCTTCGGATAGTTGGTCGGGCTGGCGGACGCGGCCAGCCAGGAGAGATGGTAGAAGGGGTCGTTGACCCAGGAGATCCAGCCGTCCGTCCACATCTGCAGCTTGCTGCCCTGCTCAAGCTCGTTGTACTGGGCGTACGGCAACTTCTGGATCTTGACGGTCATCCCGATCTTCTTCAGCGCGTCCTGCATCAGGATCGCGGTCCGTTCGTACTGGACGTTGTCCGCGCTGACCGTCAGGGTGATGTCGGGGAGGCCCTTGCCGTCGGGATAGCCGCCGGCGGCGAGCAGGGCCTTCGCCTTGTCGAGGTCGAGCACGTACTTGTTCGTGGAGAAGTCGCTCGTGGGCATCCCACTGGGGACGATGCTTTTCGAGACGGCCGCCTGTCCCAGATAGACTTGGTCGATGATGTCCTGGTACGGCGTGGCGTACGCGACGGCCTGGCGCACGTCTTTCTTGTCGAACGGCGCGATGGTCGTGTTCAGCTCCAGCATGTTCACGAGATTCGACGGGATCGAGAGCGTCTGCACGCCGGCGTCGGACTTCAGGCCCTCAAGCTCCTTGATCGGAATCTGGGTCGCGAAGTCGACGTCGCCCTTCTTCAGGAGCGAGACGCGCTGGGTGGCGTCGGCGACGATCTTCAGGATGACCTTGGTGAAGGCCGGCTTGTCGCCGTAGTAAGTCTCGTTGGCGACCAGCACCAGTGAATCGTCCGGCTTGTACGCGTCGAGCTTGTACGGGCCGTTCCCGATGCCGAGCGATTTCTTGAAGAAGTCGGTGGCCCACGGGTCGGTGCCCGACTTCTTCGCGTCGATCTCCTTCGGATCGAGGGCGCTGGTGTTGTGCATGGTGTTGTTCTTCTGGATCAGCGTGTTCGGCGTGGACATCTTGATCCGGAACGTGGCCGGATCGTCGGCGATGAAGGCGGAGGCGTCGGTCACCGCGCCGCCCATGCCGAGGAGAAAGCTCGAGACGCCCTTCGCCCCGTAGATGCGGGAATAGCCGGTCACCATCGTCGAGGCGTCGATCGCGTCGCCGTTGGAGTAGGCGACGCCGGGCCGCATCTTGAAGACGAGATCGGAGCCGTCAGGAGCCCACGACTCGGCCAGCATGCCGACGATCTTTTCGGTGTCGACCGTTTTGTAGGCGGTGCCATCGGTCGACGTCTTGTCGACGATCTGGTATTGCGTCAGCTGATCGAACGTGTTCTGGATCACCGTCTGGGCCGTCTTCGAGCCGACGGTGAACGCGGGGTCGAAGGTGTCCACGTTCTCGGCGACCGCGACGATCATCGTGGTCGCCTTGTCGGCTTGGCAGCGGGCCTGAAGGGTGCTCCAAGTCGGGGCCGGGCCGGCCGACGCGCCTTTCTCCAGCGCGCCGATCCAGGCGGCGGAGAGTCCGAGCGCGGCGGCGGCCTGCCAGAGTTGGCGGCGGGTGATCCGCTTCGCCGCGTAGCTGTCGGCGATCTGCTTGAGCTCCTCGTTCACTGCCATCGAGTCCCCTCCTTGCGTCTCGACCGGTCGGCCACGTCGGCCCCGGCCCCTGTTTCACGTGTTCATCTCGCGGATCGGCAATCGACACGGCGGACCGCGGGTGCCGCGGAAGATCCCGGGATGGGAACGGTCACCCCCTTTCACCGTCCGGCCGCCAGGTCCATGTTGCGTTCGACGGCGCGGATGACGAGATTGCCCTGGTCGTCGACGGAGAGCCGCTGCCGCGGAAAGACGACGGTCGTCGCGCTCGGCTCCTCGACGATGAGCGGACCGTCGAACGAGAACCCGGCCGGAAGCGTCTCCCGCGACAGGACCGTCGTCTCCATCCGCGTCCCGTCGAAATCGACGGATCGCCTGCGCGTCGGAGGGCTGGCGTCGGTCCCGCTTCCGGCGAATGTTCGGTTCCCGCTCACAGGTATGGCGACGTCGACATGTGTGATTGAGCGGTAGTTTACGACCTCAACCGGAGTTTGCTCAAGCGCGAACGTGTAGGTCCGACGATGTTGGTCATGAAACGCCGACGCGAGTGTCTCCAGCGCGTCACTTCCGTGCGACACGGGGACCCGCACCGTGTGCTCCTGGCCGCTGTACCGGAGATCCAGCGCCCGCTCGCGGCGGAACAGCGACTGGTCGAAACCCTGACCGAGCAGCGCCTCGATCGACTGCGCCTCCAGTTCGAGAAACGCGGCCTCGAACTGCATGGGCGTGAGCTCGTCGATGCGCCCGACCCGGGTTCGCGAACGATCGACCCGGGGACGGGTCATCAGCATGCCCCAGGCGCTGAACGTGCCGGGGAAGGGCGGGATGACCATCTGCTTGACGCCCAGCTCGGCCGCCAGCGCGGCGGCGTGCATCGGTCCGCCGCCGCCGAAGGCGACGAGCGTGAAATCGCGGGGATCGTATCCGCGACGGACGGAGACCAGCTTGAGCGCGTCGACGGTGTGCTCGTTGACCAGCCGGATCACGCCCGCGGCCGCGGCGTCGACCGACACGCCGAGGCGGTCGGCGATCGGCCCGTAGGCGGCTCGGGCGAGACCGACGTCGAGCCGCAGCCTGCCGCCGAGAAACGCTTCGCCGTCGATCACGCCGGCGATCAGCATCGCGTCGGTGACGGTCGGTTCGACGCCGCCCTTGCCGTAGCAGGCAGGGCCGGGAACGGCGCCCGCGGAATCCGGGCCCACCCGGAACGCCCCGCCTTCGTCGAACCGGGCGATGCTGCCGCCCCCGGCACCGATCTCGACGATGTCGACCACCGGGACCCGGACCGGGTAGCCCGGCGAGATCGGTGTGGATTCGAGCCGGTAGTCGCCGGAGATCTTGGGTCGGCCGTTTTCGATCAGGGAGCACTTGGCCGTCGTGCCGCCGATGTCCAGGGAGATGACGTTGGCTTCGCCGATTCGCTCGCCGATCAGCGCAGCGCCGATGATGCCGGCCGCCGGACCCGATTCGACCAGCTGGATCGGCTGGCTCCGGGCGCTCGCGAACGTGGCCGTGCCGCCGTTGGAGAGCATGACGAATCGGCGCCCTCCGGCTCCCAGGCCGTCGAGGCGCACGTCCAGGTTGGTCAGGTAGCGGTCGAGAATCGGTTGGACGTAGGCATTGAGCACGGCGGTGCTCGACCGCTCGTACTCGCGCCACTCCTGCGTCAGCTCGTGCGAGGCGGTGACCGCGACGTCGGGCAGACGTGCGCGCAAAAACGCCGCCGCCTGGCGTTCATGGTCGGGGCAGGCGTAGGAGTGCAGAAAGCAGATCGCGACCGCCTCGATCGCCTCGCGTTCGCAGGCGAGCGCGACGGCCTCCAACTCCGCCTCGTCGAGCGGCGCCGTGATCTCGCCGTTCGCCGCGACCCGCTCGCGCACCTCGAATCGATGGCGGCGGGGGACGAATGGGCGCGGCTTGTGAAAACGCAGGTTGTACATGTCGGGCCGGTTGCCGCGGCCGATCTGCAGCGCGTCGCGGAAACCTGCGGTCGTCACGAGCGCGGTGCGGACCCCTCTGCGCTGCGTGATCGCGTTGATCACGACCGTCGTGCCGTGCACCAGGGAGACGATGCCCCGCGCGTTGATCCCGCCGGCGGCGATCGCGTCGGCAACACCCCCCCCAAAACCCCCACGCGCCCTCTCCCCCCTTCCCCCCCTCCTCTCTCCCGTTCTGTCCCCCACACCGCAAC
>JBPCRG010000171.1:0-4581 GCA_050997095.1 Thermomicrobiales bacterium
CCGAGCGATCCTTCGCGACCTCGGGATGGCGGGGGAAGTGGGCGGTTCTCGCCCGTCGATTGGTGGTGGTCGGAGTTGCTTGTGCTTTGTGCAGGATCAGTCGGCATCGTTGTCGACGCCGCCCTGACGCCCCACCCCCGTCATTCCGAGCGGAGCCCGCGGTCTCGACCCGGAATGACGGCCTGCGGTGTCGCAGTTCCGGACGGCGCCGTTGACCGTCGGAAGCGCCCCGGTCACAACCGCACGGTCAGGCTCTCCAGATCCCGCGGGTAGGAGGTCAGGCGCTCCACGCCGCACGCGCGGACGACGACGGTGTCGCTGTGGCGGAAGCCGGCGAGGCCGGGGACATAGATGCCGGGCTCGATGGTGAAGACCATGTTCTCGGCGGCGAGGGTCGGGTCGCCTTTGTCGATGAAGGGGGCCTCGTGGCCCTCCAGCCCGATGCTGTGGCCGGAGTGGTGGCGCCGGTTCGCCGTCAACCCCATTTCGGCGTAGGCGGCGGAGACGTCGGTCTCGATCTCGGCCAGCGTCCTGCCGGGGCGGATCGCCTCGAAGGCGAGCTGCTGCAGCTGGAGCATCTGCCCGAAGTGGACCGCGAACTCGGGGGAGGGCTCGCCGACGAACATGGTCCGCTCAAGCTCGGAGTTGTAGCCGCCGATGTCCGCGCCGGCGTAGGTCGAGAGCACGTCGCCCCGGCGCAGGCCGGATCCGCTCGACAGCCCGTGCGGGAGCGAGGTGCCGGCGCCGGCGTTGTAGGCGACGTTGGCGGGGGCGCCCCACGGCCAGGTCAGCGGCTGGTAGCGCGGTCCGAGCGCGGCGATCATCATCCGCGACGCCTCCGCCGACGCCTCGTTGGCGATGTCGATCGAGGTTCGGCCCAGTTCCAGCCGCTCGTGCATCAGGCGGTGGGCGAGGTTGCCCCAAGTGCAGCTCTGCGCGATGCAGTTCAACTCGGCCGCGCTCTTGACCGCCCGCAGCTTGTCGACGATGTCCCGCGCCTTGACCGTCTCTACGCCGTCGCCGACGACCTCGGAGAGGAGCGGGCCGTCGTAGCCGTTGACGTCGAGGTACCCGTCGTTGTCGATCCCGAGCCGCGTGCCCGAGGCGTTCAGTCCCATCTCCGCCAGCAGTTCGGCGAGGTGGATCATGGGGTGGCGCGTGCCGCCGGTGGGGTATTCGGGGTAGACGCGGACGCTCGTGACCGACGCGGACTTCGCGACGTGCTCCTGCTCCAGCTGGGGGATCAGCGCGCCGATGCCGCCCGCCGCCGAGACGACGATCGCCATCGGCCGCTCCGTGCTGAGGTGGAAAAAGCCGGTGAGGTAGGCCATCCGGATCGGGTGGAAAAGCACGAGCCCGTCGAGTTCGCGGGTCGCCAATTCGGCGCGGACGCGCCCGACCCGGGCGGCATATTCCACGCCGGAGATCTCCCAGCCCGCGACCGGGGTCTCACGGGGCGCATCCGACCCGCGGGGGGCGGCGATCGTTTCCTCCGCCCGCCGCTTCGGTGGCCGCTTCGGCTTGGCGGGACCGCTCTTCGGACCTTTGGCGTCGTCTTTCGGCATCGGAGCCTCCCCGGCATGAACATGGACCGGCCACCTGTGGCGGCACGCAGCGGATCACTCGCGTCGACGCCGCAGCTTACCGCAGCGCGGTCGGGCGCGTGGAGAGCGCGGGGATGGTTCGAGTGCCGTCGGGGTCAGCCGGCGGGTTGTACGTCGGGACTGGGTGCGCCCGCGGGGATGGCCCCGCTCCCGTTCCGCCGCAGCGCGACCAGGCCGATCCCGATCGCCAGGCCGTCCTCGACGAGGGCGACCACCGGGTCCGGCAGGCCGGTCCAGGCGACGAGCATCGCCCGCGCGTACCTGCCGCCGAACGTGCCCGCTGCGCCGCCCGCCGCTCCCGCGATCGCCCCGTCCAGCCATGGCTGGCGCCCGTCGGCGAGCAGCGCCGCGCCGGCCAGCGCGCCGATCACGATGCGCCCGAGCAGCGGCGCCGGATCGGTGCGTTTCGGCACGAAGGGCAGCTTGTCGCCGATCATCTCCCCGACCGCCGAGAGGTCCAGCGCCTGCCGCAGCCTGCGGGATCGGAGCCAGCCGAGCGGCGGCTCCGCGCCGACGGCGAACTCCCCCCGTTTCGCGGCATGCGCGAGCAGCATCAGGGGCACCTGCGAGCGCAGACCCGAGGCCACGCCCAACGTCATGGCCCGCCCGATGGTCGACAGCCGGTCCTCGTTCGATGGTTGCATGAATCGTGAATCCTTCTTCGCGACAAACGACGTTCCACCCCTTCGGTTAGGCACCTTCCTGGCCACCGTCCCGCGGGAATGGCGCGACGTCACGTCGACCGCTTCGACGTTACGTCGCCTCCGATCAACCCGGCCTGCGTCAGCTGGCCTGTCGGAGCACGGACGACGACGAGATTCTTCCTTCGTCAGAATGACACTCAAGGGGGTCATCTTGAGGCACGAAGGATCTCGTCGTGGTCGGGGATTCGTGCCGAATCATGGTGGACCGAGCATGGAGTGCTCCATCCATCGTCCTTTGGCCTGTCGCCGATCGACGGGAGGGCCGTCAGCGCCGCCGGTGACGAGGGTCCAGGGCGTCGCGCAGGCCGTCGCCCATGAGGTTGAAGGAGAGCACGGTCAGGAAGATGGCGAGGCCGGGGAAGAGGGTGAGCCACCAGGCCCCGGCGACGAGCTCGCGCTGGCCGTCCTGCAGCATGTTGCCCCAGGACGGGGTGGGGATGCGCACGCCGAGCCCGAGGTAGCTGAGCGAGGCCTCCAGCAGGATCGCGTAGGAGAGCCAGATCGTGGCCTGGACGATGATCACGGCGAGCGAGTTCGGGAAGAGGTGGCGCATCATGATCCGCGTCGGCGGCGCGCCGATCGCCCGCGCCGCGGTGATGAACTCCTGCCCTTTGAGCGCCAGGAACTGGCCGCGGACCAGGCGCGCGGTGCCCGGCCACGAGGAGAGCCCGATCACGATCACCGTCGTCCGCAGGCCCGGCTGGAAGAGCGCCGCGGCGGTGATCAGGAGCAGGAGGAGCGGGATCGAGAGCAGGATGTCGGTGAAGCGCATGATCAGGCCGTCGATGAAGCCGCCGAAGAACCCGGCGACCGCGCCCAGCACGACCCCGACCGACATGATGATCACGACCGAGGCGAAGCCCGCGGCGAGCGAGACCTGGCCGCCCTTGAGCAGCCGGGAGTAGACGTCGCGGCCGTTGCGGTCGGTGCCGAGCCAGCGCTCGGCGGAGGGCGGCTTGTCGCGCATCCCGGCGGTGATCGAGTCGTACGGGTAGCGTTGGAGCAACGGCGCGGCGATCGCGGCGGTGTAGAGCACGATGAGGATGGCGACGCCCAGCACCGCCAGCCGGTTTGCGGCGAAGCGGCGCGCCGCGGGCCAGCGCCGGCCGCGCAGCGCGAACCGGCCCAGCGATCCTCCCGCCCCCGCGTCCGCGCCCGTCCCGATCGTCGCGCGCCCGGCTCCGCCAGTCGTCATGGCCCCGTCCCGATTCCCAGATCCGTCACCCGCGCAGACTCACGCGGGGATCGACGAGCACGTAGACCACATCGGTCAGCAGGTTCACGACCATCACGGCGGCCCCGGCGAGCAACGTGACCGAGAGGATCACCGGATAGTCGCGCTGGCCGATCGACTTGAAGGCGAGGTCGCCCAGCCCCGGCCAGGCGAAGATCTGCTCGATGATCACGGCTCCGCTGAGGATCACCGGCAGCTGGAGCCCGATCACGGTGGTCATCGGGATCAAGGCGTTGCGCAGCGCATGCCCGTAGAGGATGGGCCGCGGGCCGAGCCCCTTCGCGCGCGCGACGGTCACGTAGTCCTGGTTGATTACCTCGAGCATCGAGGAGCGCATGAAGCGGGCGAAATAGGCGATGTGCGGCAGGGCCAGCACGATCACGGGCAGGACGAAGAACCTGAGCCGCCCCGGGAAGGGGGCGTTGGCCTGCCCGGTGCTGATCACCGGCAGCCAGCCCAGCTTCACCCCGATCCAGACCTGGAGCAGCAGCGCGAGCCAGAAGTTCGGCAGCGCGAGGCCGAGGAACGACCCGACCGTGACCACGTTGTCCAGCGCCGAATACTGGCGGGTCGCGGAGAGGATGCCGACCGGAATCGCGATCGCCAGCCCGATGAGCAGGGCGATGAGCTGAAGCTGCACGGTGTTCCACAGCCGCTGCCCGATCAGCGTCAGGACGGGCGTGTTGTTGAAGGTGTAGGCCCGTCCGAAGTCCCCCTCCAGCAGGTTCCTGATCCAGAGCAGGTACTGGACCGGCAGCGGCCGGTCAAGGCCCAGGTTCTCCCGGACATGGGCGAGGTACTCCGGGTTCGAGGCGCCCCGCTCCCCCATCATCGCCAGCGCCGGATCGCCCGGGGCCGCGTGGATCAGGGTGAACATGACGAGGCTGAGCCCGAGGAGCAGGGGGATCAGAAACAGCGCCCGCCGCACGACGTAGGCCAGAATGCCGCTTTTCATGCGGGCTCCTTGCGGGGGGTCAGGGGTCGGGGATCAGGGGTCGGAGGAACGGCATTCGGTTGAAAATCCAGCGGGCAGCCACCC
>JBPCRG010000186.1:0-3088 GCA_050997095.1 Thermomicrobiales bacterium
GTCTGGCGGCGCTCATCGTGGTGCCCTTCCATTATACGACGCGGTACGACGCCTTTTATGGACACCGCGACGCGCCGCTTTTCTCCCTGCCGAGGGGCGGGATGGGCGTTCCGCTCTTCATGATCAGCGGGTTCGTGATGCTGATGACGATCTCGCGGACCACGGCGATCGCGGATTTCGTGGTCTCGCGGTTCTCCCGGCTCTACCCGGCCTACATCGCCGCGGTGATTTTGACGTTCGGCGTCCTCTCCCTCTCCGGAATGTGGCCGGAGGGGCGGCTCGGCCTGCGGGAGGCGGCGGCCAACCTGACGATGCTGCACCGGTTCGCGAACATCCGGAGCGTCGACGGGGTTTACTGGACCCTGCCCTACGAGCTGGTCTTCTACGGGCTGATGGTGGGGCTCTTCGCGTCCGGGCTGCTGGCGCGGATCGAGATCGTGGCGGCGGGGCTGCTGGCGCTCTCGCTCGGGTACCGGCTGATGCTCCATGCGGAGGCGTTCGCGTCGTTCGGGATGGCGGGCGCGCTGGTCAAGCGGGGGCTGATCCTGCTCCTCGTCTTCCAGAGCGTGCAGTTCTTCATCACGGGGATGCTGCTGCACCGGTGCTGGAAGGAGGGGGTGACCGCGGGCCGTCTGACGATCGTCGTGCTGGCGGTGCTGACGACGCAGATCGTCGACGAGCGTACCGGGCGGCCGTGCAGGGGGGGTCGCCGCGGTCATGGCGCTCGCGATCTGGGGGCGGCTCGCGTTCCTGCGCTCCCGGCCGCTGACCGCCCTCGGCTCGGTGGCGTACACCCTCTACCTGACCCACCAGAACATCGGCTACGTCGTGATCCACGCGCTGGAGGGGCGCGGCGTGCCGTCCACGGTCGCGATCCTGGTGGCGGTCGCGCTGGGGTGCGAGACGATCCTGTCGGTCACGATCGAGCGCCCGGCGATGCGGCTGATCCGGTCGCGGTACAAGACATTCAAGGCATGGCGATTCGGCGGTGCCCAACAACTGGCGACCGCGCGGCTTGGGACGGCGCTTCTTCGTCGCCCCGATCGGTTCGCTGCTCGGCCAAACGCGTTCGACCCTGCGCGACCTGGCGAAAAGGGGTGAACAGATGACATTGTGACGTTGCCGAACCAAAACGGCCTAGCGACACTCCAGCGGCGAGCAGAGTTTCACGAACGGCCCGGTCGCCGGATGGCGCCCCTCCGTCGGCGATCGCCTCGACGCCGATCCAGACCTGCGAGCACAGCGGTCGCAGCGACGGTGCGCGCAGCAGCACCTTCATCTCAACCCACGTCAAAGCCGACGATCCGGTCCGAGGACCATCCCGTGCATTGCCGGTGTCGAGGGGAATGGCTCTCCGATCGCGCGTGCGTATCGCTGGATTGTGGGTGTGGTTCACGTAAACTCCTTGGGCTGCCGGTGAACTCCGCGATAGCGCGTTTTGATTCAATTCGATGCGTTCCAACCAAGGCGTCGGGGACAGGACCTTTGGTTGTCTGCGCTTCGATGCCCAGGGCAGATCGCCGACAAGGGTCGGCCAGCTCCGCATCCCGGTTCTTGCGCGGTGCGGGTTCGAGCAAAGCTGCAATCGTTGCAAGGGAGAAAGACCTGGAGACGACCGCCGCGTGTCGTGGCGGGCTGCCTTCACCTCCCGACGAACGCATTCTCGGTCAAGGTGCCGGTGCCCTGAACGCGGGAATGGTCCTGAGGGCACGGAAGGCCGAGGCGAGCCCTATCGGCGACGAAAGATGGTCGTCTCGTTCGGATGCGCCGCGACGATGGGAAATCGCCTCTCCGCCATGGAGTCACGGTCGTCGTCGGGGTCGGTGGACTATGCCAAGACGGGATAGGCCGCCGTGTCCTGGATCTTCGGCTGCGCGCCGCGGTATTGCGTGATCAGGAGGCGGTCGGAGATCGCCGATTCCGCCTTCGTGCCCATGAAGAAGACGCCGGAAGCCGCGTCGAGCGCGGCCGGGCGATCGATCAGGAAGCGGTCCAGATATTTAAGCCACCACGATGAGAGGCGGGCGAACGCGGTCGAGGCTTGCCGTCCGCGGCGGGATGTCGGCAGACTTGAGAGGAAGTATTCGTACGACCAGGCGAGCGCGGTCGCGGGACCGCCGCAGGCGCCGCTTGCGACCTCGTCGAACATGCGGAAGAGGCGCCGGTGGCCGAGCGCGGAGAACCGGGTGAAGTCGAACGCGCCACCGTGGACCTGCTGCATGAAGGGCGTCTCGGCGTAGACCAGCCCTTCCGGCTTGAGCACGCGATGGATCTCGGCGACGCATCGCTGCGGGTCGAGCACGTGCTCGAGCACGGCTTGGACGATCACGCCGTCGAACACGCCGTCCGCGAACGGCAGATTGTGGCCGTCGCAGACGATGCCCGTCCGCGGTCCGATCGTGACGTCGGTGTCCACGAAGTGGATGCGTGCGTTTGCGACCAGCGCGTCCATCCCCGAGCCGATGATTTGGCCTCCGACCACCAGCACGGTCGGAGCGGCCGACTTCGTGGTCAGCAGCTGACCGAATGCGTTGAAATTCTCGGTGGTGTTGAGTTCAGTGGTGGTGTCGGGCAGGAAGCGCCCCGGTCCGCGCTTGGCGGCGGGCGTCTCGGAGGCGGGGCGGTAGTCCGCGAGCGAAAAGACGCTTTGCCGCTCATCGATCAGGATCGGCACGCCGTCGACGATGGGAAAGCTGCGGCGGCAGTCGGCGCCGAGGCACCGGATCACCGTGTCCGACGCGCCCACGGCGCCGCCGCACGCGGGACATCTGATCATATCGGCGACCGAGAACTGAACGCTTCCGTGGGTCACGGCAGAATCTCCTGTGCGGGCGATGCCGCCGGATTGCGGGGCTGCTCAGAATCTAGGTGTCAGGCGTTGCCCGTGCACCCATTCGTCCTGGCCCGAAGGTCCCGTGCCGATCGGGAGAATTGGCCGGGTTGACGGTGGTGCGAAGGCACACTCCGACTGCACGCGAAAGGGCTCCACGGCCACAACGGCCGCCGCGGAACGGAAGGGGGGGAGGACACGCGGTCTGCCCCCCCCTCCGTTCCCTTGGGGGGGTGTGGTTTGTGGGGTGTTACGCGG
>JBPCRG010000230.1:0-5457 GCA_050997095.1 Thermomicrobiales bacterium
GCATTTTGCAAGAAGGAGGATCGTCGACGATGTCGGTCGATGCGTTCCAACATTCCCCGATCACGACCAGAGTCAAGCTCGGCGCCTGCGCCCTGGCGGCGTTGATGGCGGTCGGCATGGGCTCGGGATCGCTCGTCCGCGCGCAGGACGCCACGCCGGCCGCGTCGCCGACGGCCATGAGCTGCGACGCCCCGGCGTTGCCGCCGGGCGCGCCGAGCACTCCCGGCGCCTCCCCGGCCGCGGCCATGGAGATGGCCACGCCGGTGCCCGCCGCGGGCGCGACGCCCGTCCCCGCTCCGGCGGGAACCGCGGCGGACGCCGCGGCCGGCGCCGAGATCACCGCCACGGTGGAGAACATCGTCGGCTGCATCGCCGCCGGCAAGCCGGACTCCGCCGTCGCCCTGATGACCCCGCACTACATCAAGACCCAATTCGGCTCCGACAATCCCTACGACGTCGTCGAGAACCTCAAGGGCTTCGCGTTCGCCGACTTCACGAACTCCAACCCGATGACCTACGCGGACGGCGGCGTCAGCGCGGACGTCCAGTACATGACGAGCCAGACGAAGTACCAGCTGAACTCGGAGCGCTGGTTCTTCACCAAGGACGGCGAGTACTCGAAGCTCGACGCGCAGACGTTCATTTCGGCCTCGACCGACCTCGACACCGCGGTCGTCGGCGTCAACCTGACGCAGCCGGAGCCCGGCAAGTACGCGATCGAGCCGAACCGACCCAGCGCCACCGTCAGCCCGGCGCTCGTCTTCCACGCGATCAACGCGGGGACCGAGGCGCATGAGCTGATCGTCTTCAAGCTGCCGGCGGGCAAGGACGCCGCCGGGCTGCTCGACGGCTCGATCCCGCAGTCGGACGTCGAGTACATCGGCGGAATCTCCCCGCTGGCCCCCGGCCAGGAGGGGGATTTGACGCTGGTCAACCTGCCGGCCGGCGTCTACACGATGGCCTGCTTCTTTGACGGCCCGGACGGCAAGCCGCACGCCGCCAACGGCATGGTCGCCCAATTCGAGGTGACCGCGGCGACGTAGCCGCGCCCACCGCCGGTCCGGCCGCACGGCCGGACCGGTCGCCGCAGCGTCGCGTCGTCGCATCACGGGAGGAGAACCGACAGTGTCGGAGCATCACGGCCCCTTTTGGAGCATCTTTCAAGATTTGAAGCGCGGCTCGATCAGCCGACGCGAGTTCATCCGGAAGGCGACCGCGCTCGGCGTCGGCCTGCCGGTCACGCTCTTCGTGCTCAACGCCGTCAAGGTCGACGGCGCCGCGGCGCCGGCTGCGGCCGCGGATCATCCGTCCGAGGGCACCGAGGGCCAGACCCGCGGCGCCGGCGGAGAGTTGAAGCTGCTGCAATGGCAGGCGCCGACCGTCCTCAGCCAGCATGTCGCGACCGGGACCAAGGATCAGATCGCCTCGGCCCTCGTCAGCGAGCCGTTGCTGAGCTATCTCCCGGACGGCTCGCTGGTGCCGACCCTCGCCGCGGCGGTCCCTTCCAAAGAGAACGGCGGGCTTTCCCCCGATCTGACCACAGTCACCTACAAGCTCAAGCCGGGCGTGACCTGGAGCGACGGCACCCCCTTCACCTCCGCCGACGTCGCCTTCACCTGGCAGTGGATCGTCGACCCGGCCAACCAGTCGGTGGACGCGACGACCTACGGGGTCATCAAGAGTATCGACACGCCGGACGACCTGACCGCGGTCATCACCTTCAAGTCGCCGCAACTCGGCTGGTACCTCACCTTCGCCGGGGGCTACAAAGGCGCGGTGTATCCGAAGCACATCCTCGAAGGCGGGCCGGAGAAGCACAACGCCTTCGTGAAGAACCCGACGGGCACGGGACCGTACAAAGTCGACTCCTTCAAGGAGAACGACCAGGTGGTCTACTCCGCCAACGAGAAGTACCGCGAGCCGAACAAGCCCTTCTTCGCGACGGTGAACCTCAAGGGCGGCGGCGACGCCACCTCCGCCGCGCAGGCAGTGCTCCAGACGGGGGATTGGGACTTCGCCTGGAATCTCCAGGTCGAGCCGCAACTGCTGACCAAGATGCAGGAGGGCGGCAAAGGCACCGTCGAGACCGCGTCGCCGAGCAGCCCGGAGCGCGTCCTGATCAATTTCACGGACCCCAACAAAGAAGTCGACGGGCAGCGCTCAGAGCTGCACACGCCGCACCCGTTCTTCTCCGACAAGGCCGTCCGCCAGGCGCTCGCGCTCGGCGCCGACCGCCAGACGATGGCCACCCAGTTCTACCTCGGCGGCGACAAAGAGCCGCCCGCGGCGAACATCCTGACGGGCGTGACCCCGGCCCTGGCGTCGAAAGGCACCAGCTTCGAGTACAACCTCGACAAGGCTAACCAGATGCTGGACGCGGCCGGCTGGGTCAAGAACGGCGACGTCCGGGCGAAGGACGGGGTCGAGCTGAAGGTGACCTACAGCACGACGATCAACTCCGTCCGTCAGAAGAACCAGGCGGTGAACAAGCAGAACTGGGAGAAGCTCGGCTTCAAGGTCCAGCTCAAGCAGGTCGACGCCGGGATCTTCTTCGACAGCTCGATCGGCAACGACCAGAACGCGAAGCACTTCTATTCCGACCTGCTCATGTACACCGACGGGCCGACCGACGCCTTCCCACTGGCGTACATGCAGAACTGGTATGGCGGCAAAGACGCCGCGAACATCGCGCAGAAGTCCAACGGCTGGTCGGGCGTTAACGTCCACCGGTACAACAATCCGGAGTACGACGCGCTGTACGACTCGGTCCTGACCCTGACCGACGCCGAGAAGGCGGCGGAGGCGTTCGTGAAAATGAACGACATCGTCGTCAACGACATCGTCGTGATCCCGCTGGTCGCCCGCGCCGCGGAGAAGTACGCGATCCTCAAGACCCTCCGCAACGCGAACGTGGCCGGCAGCCTTTTCGAGGCGCTCTACTGGAACATCGCGAACTGGAACCGGACGGCGTAGCAGTGAGCTTTGGGCGGCTTTCGGCGGGGCGCCCACTCGGCGGCTCGGAATGCCACGAGTGAACGCGGGCCCGGCGATGAACCGGGCCCGCGTTCGTCTTTGGCGGCATCCACAGGTCGCCGATCGCCCGCGTTCGGGCGGCGAGCGTCTCTCGACGCTTCGGCGGACCATGGCCGCCCATCTGCACGACGCGGGAGGAGGAGGACATGGGCGCATCGCCGCCTCAGGCGTTGGCGGGGGCCGCGACGTCGTTCACCCTGGTCCGCGGACGTCGCCGCGGTCTGCTGCGCTTTACCTGTAGTACACTCCGCGCACGTCGGAGGAACTGAAGAGGCCAACGTTTCCAAAGTTTCCGGCCGGGGGTGTCCATAGTCGGCCGCGTGGCCGGCCCAGTCGCCGCAATGTCGCGTTCGTGCTCAGCACAGAAGGAGATGTCTCATGTCGGCCCCGCAACGACCGTTTTGGACGATCCACGAGGAGTTGAAGGCGGGCCGGATCTCGCGCCGCGAGTTCATCCAGAAGGCGACCGCGCTCGGCGTCGGCCTGCCGGTCACGCTCTTCGTCCTCAACGCGATGAACGTCCGCGGCGCGGGCGCGCAGGACGCGACACCGCCCGCATCGGGAGCCGCCGGCGCAGCCGCCCCCGCGGCCGGCACCGAGGGCCAGACCCGGGGCGCCGGCGGCGAGCTGAAGCTCCTGCAGTGGCAGGCGCCGACCGTGCTCAGCACGCACCGCGCGACCGGGACCAAGGACCAACTCGCGGCGGGGCTCGTCAACGAGCCGCTGCTGAACTACCTGCCGGACGGCACGCTGGTGCCGACCCTTGTCACCGAGGTCCCCTCGGTCGAGGGCGGCAGCGTCGCCAAGGACCTCACCTCGGTCACCTACAAGCTCAAGCCGAACGTGACCTGGAGCGACGGCACCCCCTTCACCTCCGCCGACGTCGCCTTCACCTGGAAGTGGCTGGTCGACCCGGCGAACCAGGCGACCGACATCACCACCTATCAGGTGATCAAGAGCGTCGACACGCCGGACGACCTGACCGCCGTCGTCACCTTCAACACCCCGCAGCTGGGCTGGTACCTGCCGTTCGCCGGCTCCTACAAGGGCTCGATCCTGCCGAAGCACATCCTGGACGGCGGCCCGGAGAAGCATGACGCCTTCGCCCAGAGCCCGATCGGGACCGGCCCCTACGTCGTCGAGTCCTTCAAGGAAAACGATCAGGTGGTGTACGTCGCCAACGAGAAGTACCGCGAGCCGAACAAGCCCTTCTTCGCGAAAGTGAATCTCAAGGGCGGCGGCGACGCGACCTCGGCGGCGCAGGCCGTGCTGCAGACGGGCGACTGGGACTTGGCCTGGAACCTCCAGGTCGAGCCGCAGGTCCTCAAGAAGATGGAGGCGGACGGCGGCAAGGGCTCGGTCAAGGCCGCGTCCCCCAGCAACGTCGAGCGCATCGACTTCAACTTTACCGACCCGAACAAGGAAGTCAACGGCGAGCGCTCCCAGAAGGATACGCCCCATCCGTTCCTCGCCGACAAGGCCGTCCGCCAGGCGTTCAGTCTGGCCGCCGACCGCAAGACGATGTCGGAGCAGTTCTACCTCGGCGGCGACCAGGAGCCGCCCGCGGTCAACATCCTGACCGGCGTCGGACCGACCCTGGAGTCCAAGAACACGTCGTGGGAGTACAGCCTCGACAAGGCCAACCAGATGCTCGACGCTGCCGGCTGGGTCAAGAACGGCGACACCCGCAAGAAGGACGGGGTGGAGCTCAAAGTCACGTACAGCACGACGATCAACACCGTGTGCCAGAAGAACCAGGCCGTGAACAAGCAGAACTGGGAGAAGCTCGGCGTCAAGGTCCAGCTCAAGCAGGTCGACGCCGGCATCTTCTTCGACAGCTCCGCCGGCAACGACCAGAACGCCCAGCACTTCTTCACCGACTTCCAGATGTACACCAGCGGGCCGACCGACTCCTTCCCGCTCAGCTTCATGGCGGTCTGGTACGGCGGCACCGCCGTCCCCGGCGACGCCGCCAAGCCGGACGGGTGGAACATCTCGCAGAAGGTCAACGGCTGGTCCGGCGTCAACAACAACCGGTACCACAACCCCGAGTACGACAAGCTCTACGACGGGCTGCTGAGCGAGACGGACGCGGAGAAGGCGGCGGCGGCGTTCATCCGGATGAACGACATCCTGATCGACGACTTCGTCATGATCCCGCTCGTGGCCCGTGCCGCGGAGAAGTACGCGCTGCTGAACACGCTGCGCGACGGCAACATCGCCGGCAGCCTCTCCGAGGTGCTCTACTGGAACATCGCGAACTGGAACCGGACGGCGTAGGCCCCGCTGGTCACTCTCCCAATCCACGTTCCCGACCGGGGCCCGGGCGCATATGCCTGGGCCTTGGTCGTTGCGGCGACCGGCAAAATGTGGCGCGGATCGGCGCGCAAACAATGTCGCGGTCGATGTGCGCTGTAGGGGCGC
>JBPCRG010000267.1:0-4598 GCA_050997095.1 Thermomicrobiales bacterium
ACGGTGTCCTCACGAGCGAAGCACCTTTGCGAACACGCCCAAATCGGAGCACGATCGGTCGGCATCGCCGCCCTTGACGACGCGACGACCCCCGCCCCCGTCGTCGCGAGCACGGCCCGCAGGCGGAACCCCCCGTCATTCCGAGCGGAGCCCGCCGGCGGAGTCGCGGGGTCCGGGAATCTCTTCGACCGCGGGGAGAACCGTCGTCGGTCCAGGCGGTGACGAACTGCGACGCTCGGATCCGTCGAGGCTTCTGCGACCGACACTCCCAAGTGCTAGGCTGACCCCTTTGCCGATCAGCGGCGGATGCCCCGTGCGGGCAGGGGGAGCGTGACCGTGTCAGGGACGAACGAGAGCGGGCCGTCGATCGATCTGGAGCGCCTCCGGGCGGCCGTCGACCGCCGTTGGGACGAGCAGGTCGCGTTCCTCCAGGAGATCGTGCGCATCCCCAGCGTGACCGGGAACGAGGAAGCGGTCCAGCGCGCGATCGCCGCCCGGATGTCGTCGTTGGGGTTCGCCACCGACGTCTGGGAGCCGGACGTCGCGGCCCTCGCCCCGTATGCGGGCGATGTCGGCGCGTTCACGTCGTTCTCGGGCCGGCCCAACGTCGTCGGCACGCTGGAGGGCGGCGGAGACGGCCGGTCCCTCATCCTCAACGCCCACATCGACGTCGTCGACGCCGGCGACCCCGTCCGTTGGACCCACCCGCCGTACGCAGCGGAGATCGCCGACGGACGGCTCTTCGGCCGCGGGTCGTGCGACATGAAGGCGGGTCTGACCGCGAACATCTACGCCGTGACCGCGCTCCGCGAGGCGGGCTACCGTCCCCGCGGCCGGATCCTCGTCGAAAGCGTCATCTCGGAGGAGGACGGCGGCGCGGGGACGCTGGCCTGCGTCTTGCGTGGGTATCGCGCAGATGGGGCGATCATCACCGAGCCGACGCGGTTGGCGGTGATGGCGGCGCAAGGGGGGTCCCTCGTCTTTCGGCTCCACGTACCGGGCCTCTCGGCCCACGGCTGCGTCCGGGACGAAGGGGTGAGCGCAATCGAGAACTTCGCCTATCTCCACCGAGCGCTGCTCGATTTCGAAGCTCGGCGGAACGCCACCCTCGACCATCCCCTCTATGCGTCGATCGCAAACAAGATCCCGATCAGCATAGGTGTGATCCATGGCGGCCTCTGGCCGTCGTCCGTCGCTGAATCCGTCGCCGCCGAAGGGCGCGCCGGGCTCGTGCCGGGGGAGGATCTCGACGTCTTCCGCGCCGAGTTCATCGGCGTCGTCGACACGGCGGCGGACCGCGATCCGTGGCTGCGTGACCACCGGCCGACGGTCGAATGGTTCAGCGGCCAGTTCGCGCCGGCCGAGATCGCGGTCGACCACCCGCTCGTCGCGGCGATGCGCGAGGCGCACGCGGCGGTCACCGGCTCGACGCCGCCCGTCGAAGGCGCGACGTACGGCGCCGACATGCGGCACTTCCTCCTGTTCGGGAATACGCCGTGCGTGATGTACGGGGCCGGGGACGTCCGGCTTGCGCACTTCACGGACGAATCGATCGATCTCGCGGAACTCAAGACCGCGACCCTTGCGGTCGCCTATGCCGCCGGAAGCTGGTGCGGGGTCGACGCCGACGTGCCGTCGCGTTGACCCGAAGGCACCGGTCCGATCCGCCCGTCGCCGATGTCGACGCGAACGCACAGATTATCTGTGCGATCCATTGACAAACCATTACTGACGGTCTACCATTGATCCAAGGAACGACGAAGGAGCGCGCTGGGTAGGTGACCGGCGGCCGAACGTCGGGAAACCACATGGTGGACAGCCCGGTTGTCCAGGAGGTTCGCAATGAAGTTTGCAGCACGAGACGGTTCAGCCGCGCGAACGCTTGCCTACACCGCTCTGCCGTCGCCGAAACGCGCAGGAGCGTCCGCCGCCCCTGGCTGGTACTCGAAGGGAAGCTCGCCCGCCATGCAGAATTCGACCTCCGCCTTCCGGCCGCAGAGCGACGACGCGAACGGTTCGGGCAACCGCCGGGGCCGGGCGGCGAGCCCGAGCACCATCGCCTTTCTTCGCGGCCAGGAGATCTTCACCCCCGGTCACGGCCAAGGGCTCGTCTACATCGTCCGTTCCGGATGCGTGCGCCTCTACAAGGTGCTTCCTGACGGACGCTCCATCAACCTGGGTCTGCTCGGGCCGAACACGGTCTTCACCCAGGAGGAGACCGGCGACGGGATCGCCTCCGGAGCCGTGGCCGAGGCGCTCGTGGATTCGACCCTCTCGGTCGTTGAGGCCGACGCGCTCGCCTCGATCATCGCCGAGTCGCCGGAGTTGGCGGCGTCGATGGTGTCGGGCATGAGCCGGCGGATGACCGAGCTCCAGACGCTGGTCGAGCACCTGCTCGTCCGCGACACCGCGGTCCGTCTGGCAACCACGCTGATCTCGCTCGCGAACCGCTTCGGCCGGCCGACCGCCGACGGCATGTTCGCGATCGCGCTGCCGCTGACGCACCAAGGCCTGGCCAGCATGATCGGCTCCAACCGCGTGACCGTCACGCGCAAGCTGCTCGAACTGCAGGAGAACAACTACGTGCGGTCGCTCGGCCGCAACGCGCTCGCCGTCAACCCGGACAAGCTGCGCGAGTACGCGCAGGCCGCGGGCGAAAGCCGCTAGCAGGGTTTCTGGCTCCGCTCTCCGACCGGGAGAGCAGAGGGCAGTCGGGCGAGACGTGCTTGGTGGCAGCAATGGCGAACGCTTCAGGAGATTCGGGGAACAGTAAGCAAGCGCCGATCCTGATCATCGGAGGGACCGGCTTCGTGGGCCGGAATCTGGTGTCGGCGTTGGCGGGTCGGCCGCTGCGTCTGGTCGTGCGCAACCCCGGCAGGCATGCCGGCCTCGCGGGCGAGCACGTCGAGATCGTGGTCGGGGACATCACCGACCGGGAGAGCCTGCTCCGGGCGGCGACCGGCTGCTCCGCCGCGATCAATCTGGTCGCGATCATCAAAGAGGACGGAGCCGCCACGTTCGACGGGATCATCCGGCAGGGAACGGTCAACGCCGTCGAGGCCGCGAAGCAGGTCGGCGTGCCGCGCTTCATCCAGATGAGCGCGATGGGTGCGATGGACAACCCCGCCTTCCCCTACATGCAGACCAAGTTTCAGGCGGAGGAGGCGGTCAAAGGGTCCGGCTTGGCGTGGACCATCTTCCGACCCTCCGTGATCTTCGGTCCGGGGGATGAGTTCATCAACACGCTCGCAAAGCTCGTCAAGCTCGCGCCGGTCATACCGGTCGTCGGCACGGGCAAGAGCAAGTTCCAGCCCGTCTCGGTGAAGGAGGTCGCGGAGTGTTTCGTCCGCGCGCTCGACGATTCGAAGACGGTCGGCCAGACCTACGATCTGGGGGGACCGGACACGCTTGAGTATTCGCAGCTGCTCGACGTGACCGCCGCCAAGCTGGGCAAGAAGAAGCTGAAGGTCAACGTTCCGATCGCGTTGATGCGGCCGATCGTCAAGCTCTCGAAGCCGCTGCCCGCCGCGCTCCGGCCGCCGGTGACCGAGGAGCAACTGAAGATGCTCTCGCTCGACAACTGCTCCGCGAACTCGGCGACCAGCCGCCTGATCGGGCGCGCCCCGTTGCGGCTGCAGGACGGAATCGACTACATCGTCTCAGGCTGAACCACCGCAGCGACCTTTAATTTTCGAAAGCACGAGTATCGAGACCGGCGGCTGCGACCCGCCGGTTTTTCGCGCGCCCGAAGCTTGCGCATCAGCCGCACCCCGCCTATGATGCCGCGTCCGATTCGGGGCGGAGTCAGCCATGGGAATGGGGTCGCAAAGCGTGGGTCTCTATCACGATCTTGGCGTGCGGACCGTGATCAACGCCAGCGGCACGCTGACGCGTCTGGGCGGAAGCCGGATGTCGTCCGAGGTGCTTGCGGCGATGGTCGAGGCCGCGGCGTCGTTCGTCCACATTGACGAGCTGCAGGCGCGGGCGGGAGAAGTCGTCGCCGAGGTCACGGGGGCCGAGGCGGGCTACGTC
The DNA here is from genome assembly GCA_050997095.1 of Thermomicrobiales bacterium. Taxonomy (GTDB): domain Bacteria; phylum Chloroflexota; class Chloroflexia; order Thermomicrobiales; family UBA6265; genus JBPCRG01. The sequence continues at coordinate 4,033 of JBPCRG010000267.1, forward strand.
ACCTCCGGCGCCTCCGCCGCGCTCGCCCTCGGCGCGGCCGCGTGCGTGGCGGGCATGGACGTCGGGAAGATGGACCGCCTGCCGGACACGACCGGGATGCGGAGCGAGATCGTGGTCCAGCGCGGCCACCGCAACTCCTACGACCACGCGATCCGCTCGGTCGGCGTCACGTTCGTCGAAGTCGGCTATCTCGGGTTTCCGGGGGCCGGCGGAACGCTGCCCTGGCAGCTCGACGAGGCGATCACGGAGCGCACCGCCGCGGTCGCCTGCCCGATCCTGGACACCCCCGGGACGCTGACGCTGCCCGAGGTCGCCGAGATCGCGCACGCGAAGGGCGTGCCGGTCCTCGTCGACGCCGCCGCCGAGCTGCCGCCCCGGGAGAATCTTCGGCGCTTTCTGCGCGAGGGCGCCGACCTCGTCGCGTTCTCCGGCGGAAAGGCGATCGGCGGGCCGCAGGCGAGCGGGATCCTCGCCGGGCGCGCCGACCTGATCGCCTCGGTCGCGCTCCAGCATCAGGACATGGATGTCCACCCGGGAACCTGGTACCGGCGCGCGTGGCTGGGGGA
>JBPCRG010000272.1:0-3127 GCA_050997095.1 Thermomicrobiales bacterium
GGCAAATGGTTCGACGAGGGCCACCAACTCTCCGGCGGCGAATGGCAGAAGGTCGCGCTCGCGCGGGCGTTCATGCGAGACGCGCAGGTCCTGATCCTGGACGAGCCGACCTCGGCGTTGGACGCGCAGGCGGAGCATGACCTCTTCGCGCGGATGAAGGATCTGGCGGCGGGCCGGATGGCGATCTTCATCTCCCACCGCTTCTCGACCGCGCGGATGGCCGACAAGATCCTGGTGCTGGAGAACGGCGCGCTGATCGAATACGGCACCCATCGAGAGCTGATGGCGCTGAACGGGCAGTACGCGACGCTCTTCGAGCTCCAGGCCGCGAGCTATCGGTGACGGGGCGGCGGTTCGCCTTGGACCGAAGTCCGAGGCTGCGCCGACGAAGCCCTTCCAGGGCTGAGGACGGGCGGGTCGGCTCCGGCGGAAGCAGTCGAGAGTCGGGCCGCCTCAAGAGTTCCTGAGCGGGCCAAGAATATCGGCGGCTGGATTGCCGGGTTGTTGGAAGGGGTACGACGGCATCTTCGTGCCGGACACATGCCCGCAGACAGACCATGGAGTTGACTGGAGATCCCGGCAGCACCCTCACGACCGACTGGGTGCTGGCGCTACCCTTCGCCCGCGCGCGGGAGCCGATGGCGCGCGATGAGCCACCGGTGCACGTCGAACGGCGTTTGGCCGGGCTCGGGCTCCACGGCCCGGTAGTCGCCGTCGGCGAAGAGCTCCATCGCGTTGACGGTGTCGCGCAGATAGGCGTCGAGCACGACGTCGCGCAGCTCCGCCTTGATCGCCGCGTCCTCGACCGGGAAGACGACCTCGACCCGTCGGTCCAGGTTCCGCTCCATGAGATCGGCGCTGCTGAGATAGAGCTGATCATCTCCGCCGTTGCGGAAGTGGAAGATGCGGCTGTGCTCCAAGAAGCGGCCGACGATCGAGCGCACCCGGATCGTCTCGCTCCAGCCCGGCACGCCCGGGCGCAGGCAGCAGATGCCGCGGACGATCAGGTCGATCTGGACGCCGGCGCGGGACGCGGCGTAGAGCGCCCGGATCAGCTCCCGATCGACCAGCGAGTTCATCTTGAAGATGAGCCGACCGCCGCCGTGCGCCTCGTGCGCGCGGATCTCGCGGGCGATCGATTCGAGGAAGAGGTGGCGGAGGGTCATCGGGGCGACCCAGAGGCGGCGGTAGCTCTCCTGCTGGGAATAGCCCGTCAAGACGTTGAAGAGTTCGGAGACGTCGCGGGTGATCTCCTCCCGCGCCGTGAAATAGCCGAAGTCCTCGTACATGCGGGCGGTCGAGGCGTTGTAGTTTCCGGTCGACAAATGGGCGTAGCGGCGCAGCCCCTCTGGCTCGCGCCGGATCACGAGCATGAGCTTGCAGTGCGTCTTCAGCCCGGCGAGACCGTAGGCGACGTGGACTCCGTGCTCCTCCAATTCGTGCGCGCCGAGGATGTTGTTCTCCTCGTCGAATCGGGCCTTGACCTCCATCAGGACGGCGACCTGGCTGTCGTCGTCGCGCGCCTCGATCAGCGCCGGGATCAACGGCGAGTTTTTGCCGATCCGGTAGAGGGTCTGCTTGATCGCGACGACGTTCGGATCTCTGGAGGCCGCCCGCAGGAAGTCGACGACGGCGCCGAACGATTGATACGGATGATGGATCAGGACGTCGCGCTCGCGGATCGTCCCGAAGATGTCGGCCCCGCCCCAGGCGCCCGTCTCCCCCGGCGGCACGGCCAGGTCCAGATTCCGGTACAGCGGCGCGGGGATGAGCGGCGGATCCTTGAGGTCGGGGCGGTCGAGCTTCAGCAGCGCGAAGAGCCCTTCGAGCGCGAGCGGGCCGTCGACGACGTAGAGCTCGCGCTCCGAGGCGTGCAGCTGAGCGAGCAGCCAGACCCGCAGGTCCTCGGGCATGGACTCGTTGACCATCAGCTGGACGATGCTGCCGAAGGTGCGCTGCGAGAGCTGCTCCTCCATCGAGACCAGCAGGTCGCGCGCGTCGTCCTCGTCCTCGTCGACGTCGATGTCGAAGTCCCGATTCACGTGGAAGGGGAAGGACTGCGCGATCTCGGCTCCCGGGAAGAGACGCCCGAGCTGCGACGCGACGAGATCCTCGAGCCAGACGAAGCGGCTGGCCCCGAGGCCGGGTTCGGGGCCGACCGGCACCAGCCGGGGAAGGATCGCCGGGATCTTGATCCGGGCGTACCGGGCTCCCGCGTCGGCGGTGCGCAGGAAGACCATCAGGTTCAGGCTCTGGTTGGAGACGTGGGGGAAGCGGCGCGCCCGGTCCACCGCCTGCGGAGTCAGGACGGGGAAGATGTCGCTTTCGAAATATCGGGCGAGATACGCGGCCTCGCGCGGGGGAAGGTCGGAGAACCGCTCGATCTCGATGCCCGCGTCGCGGAGCTCGGGCGTCAGGGTGTTCCGGAAGATCCGGGACTGCTCGGTCAGCATCTCCTGCACGGTGGAATGGAGCAGGGCGGCCTGCACGATCGGCGTGCGTCCGTCGGGGCCGGGCTCGGCGATGCCCGCGAGCAGCTTCCGCTTGAGGTTCGCGACCCGGATCATGAAGAATTCGTCGAGATTCGCCGAGAAGATCGCCATGAACTTCACCCGCTCCAGCAGCGGCACGCCCGGGTCGGCGGTCTCCGCCAGCACCCGGCGGTTGAACGCGAGCCAGCTCAACTCCCGGTTGATGAAGAGGTCGGGCGGAAGCGGTGGAAGCTCCAGCGGCGCGAAATCGAGGAGGGGAGGGACGTCCACCGAGGCGGCATCCGGCGCGTCGCCGTCGGACACGCGCTCTGTGGACTCCATGTGCGCCACGATCGCTCCAATGCCTGAAGGCGCGGTCAGGAGGAGATTGCGACCCGCGCGGCGGTCGTCGCATCCACCTCGACCAGATCCCGCACCCGCCGCATCGCCAGGACGGGCACGAATGTCGTGACTTTGATGCTGTCGCCGTAGAGTTCGTCGACGACCATCGAGACGTAGCGCTCGATCACGATCGCGTCGCCGGGGTTCGTGAGGGAGCGTTTCGCATCCTTGACGATCCGCGCCTTCATCGCCACGGGTCCCCGCTGCGCGTCCGACCTCAGTTGTGTCAGATCCATGATTGCCCTCGTTTCACG
>JBPCRG010000289.1:0-4666 GCA_050997095.1 Thermomicrobiales bacterium
CCGCCAAGGATGACGCGGAGCGAACTCGGTTCTTCATCCGCCGCAAGTAGGGACGACCGGCGCCCGCCACAACAGGAGGTTTCGCGATGAGCAACAAGTTTCTGGTGAACTGCACGCACGGCCATGAAGACGCCGAGCGCGCCATCCTTCCCTTCATCGTCGCCAACGCCGCAGTCACGGCAGATCAGGAGGCGGTCGTCTTTCTGACCGTCGAGGGCGTGCGCCTTGCGACGAAGGGTTACGCCGACGGCGTCCACAAGGAGGGCTTCCAGCCCCTCGGCGACCTGATCCGCTCCTTCATCGGCAACGGCGGCCAAATCTGGGCCTGCGGCGCCTGCACCAAACCGCGCGGCATCACCGCGGCCGACCTGATCGACGGCGCGAAGATCGTTACCGCTGTAAACCTCGTCGAGTACGTCGCCAGCGGAGCGGCCACGGTGCACGTTTAGCATCCGCGAGACCGGCACGCGAACGGGAGGTTTCCGAAGGTCGCGTCGCCGCTCCTCGAAGCGCTCCACGGTCTCGATCCGCTCCTGGCCCGTCAGCCCGACGATCGGATTGACGCCCGCGTGCGGACGCTGTTGGAGGAACCGCCGACAAAGCAGCGCAAGCCCGCGCTCGTTGCCAGCAAGGGGAGTCTCGACTGGGCCTACCCACCCCTGATGACGGCCAACAACGCCGTTCAAGTAGGGCCGGGAAATCGGCATTTTCTTCAGCGACGATTCCGCCGATGCGGACGTGACGCTCTTCGATTAGGACGCACCCATCACGGAGGAACGCGATGACCCCCCAGGTCCTGCTTGACGTTGACCAACTTCGCTCGGCGATCCAGGAAGAGTATGCGGAGGTCGCGGCCTGCCCGCTCAGGGGCTTCCATTTCCACACCGGCCGCTTCCTGGCCGCGCGACTCGGCTACCCGGCCGACCGGATCGCGGCGCTTCCCGATCCGGTGGTGGAGAGCTTCGCCGGGGTAGGCAACCCGTTCGTCTGGGGCGAGCCGACCCGCGGCGAGACGGTGCTCGACCTAGGTTCCGGCGCCGGGTTCGACGCCCTGCAGGCGGCGCAGATGGTCGGCCCGACGGGACGCGTCATCGGTATCGACATGACCCCGGCGATGTTGGAGAAGGCCCGCCACAACGCGGAGCTCCTGGGGTTGGGCAACGCCGAGTTCCGCGAGGGCTACCTGGAGGCGCTCCCGGTTTTGGATGGGAGCGTCGATCTGGTCGTCTCCAACGGCGTCGTCAACCTCTGTCCCGATAAGGAGGCGGTGCTGGCTGAAGCGTACCGGGTGCTCAAACCGGGCGGACGGTTGCAGCTCTCCGACATCGTCGTCGCCACAGCAGTGCCGGAGGACGGGAAGGCCGACATTTCCCTCTGGACCGGCTGAATTGCCGGTGCTCTCCTGGAAGGAGAGCTCCGCTCCCTCATTGAGGCCGCCGGGTTCGCGGCGGTCGCATTCTCCGCGCACCGCCACGACACCTTCTCCGACGCGCCGTCGGCCTCCAGCGCGGCCGAATTCGGGACGCAGGGGGTGGACATCCGGGCGATCAAACCCCGCTAGCGCGGTGAACGAACGGCCATATCGGGGCGAAACGCCTTTGCCCGGCGACCCGTGGGCCGGACGATCCGACCATGGCGCGCTTGCTGAACCACCTTGCCGTCAACGCGCAGCCGAGGGTGGGATCGAGGCAGACATTAATCTGGCGGGCGACGCGACCGTGCTCATCCAGGACCGGTACACCGACACGCTCGTGCCGGTCGGGTTCCCGCCGCTCAAGGAACCAATGGCGACGGCGCGCGAGAAGGGCATCCCCTTCTCGATATGAGGAGGCTGCGCGCAAATCCGTAGGGTCGGCCAGGCCGATCTCGGCGGCAAGAACGCCGCTTTCACCAGCCCACCCGACGTGGCGCGCCGCTGCGCCGAGGCGACCGACATGCTCGTGTTCTGAAACGGGTGGAATAGGGAGCGATATGTCGACCGTCGAGACGACAGACATCAATGTCGACGAGCTGCGGACGATGCTGGAGACCGGACAACCGGTGACCGTGCTCGACGTGCGCGCGACTGCGGACCGGGCGGAGTGGGCGATCCCCGGCAGCCGCCACATCGATGCCTACGAGGCGCTCAAGGCTTGGGATCCAGGGGCGCTGGCCGGGCTGGACCTGCCGTCCGATGCGCCGGTGGTGACCGTTTGCGGCGCCGGCAAGGTGAGCCTGGTCGCCGCGGAGCAGTTGCGTGCCCGCGGGATGGACGCCCGCTCCCTCATCGGTGGGATGAAGGCGTGGAGTCTGGCGTGGAACAGTGCCGAAGTCCCGATCCCGAACAGTGGCGCAACGGTCGTCCAGGTGCGGCGAACCGGCAAGGGCTGCCTGTCCTACCTGGTCGGCAGCGCCGGCGAGGCCGCAGTCATCGACGCCGCCCTCGATCCCGGCGTCTACCAGGCATTGGCGACACGCCACGGCTGGGCGGTTACCCGCGTCTTGGACACCCACGTCCACGCCGACCACCTGAGTCGGGCGCGCGCCCTCGCGGAGCGAACCGGGGCGACCCTGCTCCTGGCGCAGACAAACCGCGTCGCCTACCCATTCACCCCCCTACGGGACGGGGACGTGGTCGCAGTGGGGCGCTCCCGCCTTACGGTGCTGCGAACCCCCGGTCACACGCCCGAGGCCACGAGCTACCTGCTCGATGAGGGGGCAGTCTTCACCGGCGATACCCTCTTTCTGACCGGCGTCGGCCGCCCCGATCTGGAGGCGAGCGCCGGGCAGGCACGGGAACGGGCGCGGCTGCTGTGGGGCTCCCTCGCTCGCTTGGCCGGACTTCCGACCGAAACCGTAGTCTTGCCGGGCCACACGAGCAGCCCAGTCGCCTTCGACGGGGAGCCGGTCTCGGCGACGCTGGGCGAGGTGAGGGAGCGGGTTCCCATGCTGCACCTCACAGAGACTGCGTTCGTCGACACGATCCTCGCTCGCCTGCCACCGACCCCGCCCAACCACGCCACGATCATGGCGTTGAACGAGGCCGGCGAGTCACCCGCGGGAGACCCGACCGACCTTGAGGCCGGGGCGAATCGCTGTGCGGTCTCCTAGCGCGTCGGCCGTCCCACCCATCCTTCTCGGATTGCGGGCGAACTGGGAGCAGTTCGCCCTCTTGGTGGTCGTCAACGCTTTCGTCGGCGGCATGGTCGGGTTGGAGCGGAGCGTCGTGCCGCTCCTGGCGAAGGACGAGTTTGGGCAGGCGTCCCGGACTTTCGGCCTCTCGTTCATCGCTTCCTTTGGTATCGTCAAGGCGCTCGCGAATCTCTTCGCCGGGCGCTTCTCCGACCGGGTCGGACGCAAGCGCATCCTCGTCGCCGGGTGGATCGTCGGTCTCCCGGTCCCCATCGCGATCATGCTGGCCCCGAATTGGAGTTGGGTGGTCTTTGCCAACGTCCTCTTGGGGATCAACCAGGGTCTCTGCTGGTCGACGACGGTGATCATGAAGATCGACCTCGTCGGGCCGGCCCGGCGCGGCTTCGCCATGGGGCTCAACGAGGCCGCAGGCTACCTCTCCGTGGCCGGGGCGGCGCTCGCCTCGGGCTACCTCGCCGCCTCGTACGGACTCCGTCCCGAGCCGTTCTACTTGGGCATCGTCTTCGCGCTCGCAGGCCTCATCCTCTCCGTCTTCTTCGTCCGGGACTCCCAGGGCCATGCCCGGCACGAGACCGCCTTGCTCGACCGGTCCGAGGGCAAGCCTGCCGGTCCGTCCTTCGGCGAGATCTTCAGGCGCACGAGTTGGCAGGATCGGCGCCTCTTCGCGGTCAGCCAGGCAGGCTTGGTCAACAACCTCAACGACGGGATGGCGTGGGGCCTGTTCCCGCTCTTGTTCGCGGCGGGCGGGCTCGGTCTCCACCGCATCGCGATTCTGGCGGCGATCTACCCCGGCGTTTGGGGCATCACTCAACTGGGCACCGGCGCCCTCTCGGATCGGCTGGGCCGGAAGGGGCTGATCGTTGGGGGCATGTGGGTCCAGGCGGCCGGCCTCTTCTTGATCCTCGCCACCGACGGGTTCCGGCCCTGGGCACTGGGCGGGGTGCTTCTCGGGGTCGGAACGGCGATGGTCTACCCGACGCTGCTTGCAGCCATCGGCGACGTCGCCCATCCCGAGTGGCGGGCGTCGGCGGTCGGGGTCTATCGCCTCTGGCGGGACGGCGGCTACGCGATCGGGGCGCTGCTGGCCGGGGCGATCGCCGATCTCCTCGGGCTGCGCTGGGCGATCGGGGCGGTCGGGCTGCTGACCTTCGGCTCCGGCGTCGTGGTGTTGACGGTGATGACCGAGACCCTGGCGTCTCGGCAGATGGTGACCCGTGTACCCGTAGCGCCACCGAGGCCAGGTTCCAATGAGAAGTCCGTCAGTGCCTGACTGTCGGGTCTGGAGGCAGCCAATACGGCGGATCGAGCCACACGAACCAGCCAGCAATTGCTTGACGATCTACTGACGCGGCGAAAAACCTCTCGTTCAAAATTCATCGGATCATTGCAGGGTGAGGTGGTGTACGTATGACGCTCCATGCGAATCCTCCCTCCTGCCAATCTCCCATCGCGCCGTCGAGGATCAATCTCCAGCGCCCCACCCCACGACTTGGCGCCAGAGCGGCACGTAGCCGTCCCAAGCCAAGAAAGGGGG
>JBPCRG010000292.1:0-18460 GCA_050997095.1 Thermomicrobiales bacterium
GAGCGCAAGCGCGATGCCCAGCCGATTAATGTCCTCAACAGCCTCTTCAAGCACACCGCCCTGCAGCAAAGCTTCGGTGTGAACATGCTCGCGCTCGTCGAGAACGGCACCCAGCCGAGGGTGCTCACGCTCAAGCGCGCCCTGCAGGAGTACATCGGGCACCGGCAGGAGGTCATCCGCCGCCGCGCCGAGTACGAACTCGAACGCGCCCGCCGCCGCGCCCACATCCTCGAGGGCATGAAGACCGCGCTCGACCACATCGACGCGGTCATCGCCACCATCCGGCGATCGCGGACGACCGAGACCGCCCGCACCAATCTGATGGCGGAGTTCAAGTTCTCCGAAGTCCAGGCGACCGCCATCCTCGAGATGCGCCTCTCCCGGCTGGCCGCCCTTGAGCGCAAGAAGATCGACGACGAACTCAAAGAAGTGCTCAAGGAGATCGCGAAGCTGGAATCGCTGCTCGGCGACCCCGCGCAGATCCTCGGCGTCATCCGCGCCGACATGACCGCGCTGAAGGAGAAATACGGTGACATCCGACGGACCAGGATCCAAGACGTCTCCGGCGTGCTCTCCGAGGAGGATTTGATCCCCGAGGTCGACGTGATCGTCACGATCACGAACCGCGGCTACGTGAAGCGGATCGCGAACGACGTCTACCGCACCCAGCACCGCGGCGGCCGCGGCGTGACCGGCGTCACGATGCGGGAGGAAGACGGGATCCAGCACATCCTCGCCGCGAACACGATGGACTCCCTGCTGCTCTTCACCAACCGCGGCAAGTTCTACCAGGTCAAGGTCCACGAGCTGCCCGACGCCGGGCGGACCGCCAAGGGCCTGCCGATCATCAACGTGATCAACATGCAACCGGACGAGACCGTCACCACCCTGCTGCCCCTGGGCGAATTCCCCGCCGGAAAATTCCTCTTTTTCACGACGCGGCAGGGCCAGGTCAAGCGGACCAGCCTCGACCAATTCCAGTCGGTGCGTTCGTCCGGACTGATCGCGATCGGCATCGACTCCGCCGACGAACTGGCGTGGGTCCGGATGACCAGCGGCGCCGACGATGTCGTCCTCGTCACGCGCGACGGTCAGGCGATCCGCTTCCCGGAGACCGACGCCCGCCCGATGGGCCGTCCCGCGGCCGGCGTGATCGGCATCCGGCTCGCGCCCAGTGACCGGGTGATCGCATCGGAGGTCGTCGAGCCAGGCAACGATCTCTTCGTGGTCGCCTCCAAGGGCCTCGGCAAACGGACGTCCATCGACGAGTTCCGCGGCCAGGGCCGCGGCGGCAAGGGCGTCGCCGCCATGCGGCTGACGCCCAGGAACGGCCACATTGTCGCCGCCGCGATGGTCAACCCCGACCAGACGGTGATGCTGATGAACACCGGCGGCCAGATGATCCGCATTCCCGTGGCCCAGATCTCCAGGATCGGCCGCGCCACCCAGGGCGTGACGCTCATGCGCCTCACCGGCAACGACTCGATCGTGACGATGACGGTCGTCGACCCCAAGAACGAGCAGGACCCGACCGCAGGCTTCGGCATGAACGGCAATGAAGCCGAGTGACAAGACCCTCCGGGCGGACGCGGGTGCCATGGCGTCCCCGTCCGCCGATATCGTCATTCTGAGCGGAGCCCGCAGGCGCAGTCGAGGTATCTCTTCGACCGCAGGGGGAACCGTCGTCGGAGCGCGCCAAGGCAATCATTTCGCACGGACAGCAGTCTCTTCGTGCGACCGGCGCTGCTCCGCATGGCTGCGGCTGCGTAGGGCCTCGTGCTCAAACCGGCGATGGACACGCCCGATGTCGGCAAGTCCTTGTTCATCCTCGTGAAGCCATGTGCCAGTGTCAGCGGGTCCGGCGTTGCGCCGAAGGACGGGTTGACGAACGCGAAATCCGACGCTGCACCGGCGGTCCCAGGTGCCGCGACAGGACGCCGATCGCCGCCATCGGCGTCGCGACGGTGAGCACGACGGCGAGCGCCAGCAAGGACATTGACAACCAGCGCACGACGCTGCCGCTCGTCGCATCGAACCCGGCCCCGTGTCCCGTCGTCCAAAGGAGCACGAACTGCACGCCCATGGCGATCGCCGGCGCGAGCGGCCTGACCACGGCAGGGGCGAGCGAAGCTCCTCCGGTCGTCAGCGCCGTCAGCAGAGCCACCTCGGCGACCGCCGCCAGCGCCGACCGCGGATCGACGTTTGCCCGCATCCCGATCATCACGGGCACGATCAACCCCGCCGGCATGAACGCGAGCGCCGCGCGGTCGGGAGCGCGCCAGAACGCGGCGACGCTCCAGACGGCGAAGACGGCGAGCGCGACGGCGACCGCAAGCGTGGCGACCAGTGACGGCGTCGCGGACCGGCGTGCCATCGAGACGAACGGCTCCCGCAGCAGTGCGGCGTGAATCGCCAGCAGCGGGAGCAGCACCGATGTCGCCGCGAGCAGCGATGCCCAACTCATCGCCATCGCCCGGGTCTCCTGATTCCGCGCGATCGCGAGCCCGCCCAGCTGCGCCAGGATCAGCAAGATGATCCCGATCGGCATGCCCCCCCGTGATGAGAGCCGCGGAACCAGGACCGCCCCCGCGGCCACGAGCGCGGTGATCGCGGGAGCGATCGCCATCTGCACCACCGTGCCACCCGCCCGCGTGTGCGTGACACCCTGCCGGGGTTGCTGAGACGCCTCCAAGACCGCTCCCCGCGGTTGGGCCGCGGCGGTCGGCGGCTCGTGGGTCCAGACAGGAGGCGTCCAGTCGTCTCGGCTCTCGGATCTCCGGGGCGGGGGCCGCTGGTCGCTCATGCCGTGCTCCGTATCCCGGCGCTTCTGCGGTTCCGCGGATTACCCGTGCGAAGACGGCCGCAGCTCCGCGTTCGGACGGGGAGTCGGCTCGCCGCCGCGGAAGGACTGCACCTGGTCGATGCCGCAAAGCTCCAGCATGTCGAGCGTGGCGGCAAGCCCTGCGCCGACCGTTTGCGCGGCGTGCGAATCGGTCCCGGTTGTCACCAGCCTGCCGCCGGCCTCCGCGTACCAGCGCACGACCGCGGGTCCGGGCATGCTCGCCTTCGGGGTCTGGCGAAGCCCCGACGTATTGATCTCGAACGCTACGCCGGTGGCGATGAAGGCCGCGAACAGCGCGCTGAGGCGGTCGCGGAACGCGAGCGGATCGTAGCTCCGCAGACGCGCCGGAAGGTATCGCTTCGGCAGGTCGAGGTGTCCGATCGTGTCGAACCAGCCCGTCCTCACCGCCTACTCGACGTGATCGAGGTACGGGAGCACCACGTCCGCGATGCCCTTCCCATCGAAATAGTCGGGGAAGATGAGCCGGGCGTCGTCGCCGTAATGCACCGACCCGATCACGAGATCGTACCGGCCGCCATGCCGCTCAACAAATACGCGGACTTGGTCCGCGGTGTCCGGGTGATAGTCCATCTCGACGCCCGCGAGCACGGTCAGACGGCCGTCGAACGCCTCCCTTGCCCGATCGATCTGGGCGAAATACTCCTCGATTCGGTAGTATCCGAAGCCGGGATCGGTGTGCTGATGGTCGACGTGGTCGGTGAACGCGATCTCCGTAACCCCGGCGTCCACCGCGGCGGCGCACGACGCCATCATCGGCGCCGCGCAATCCACGGAAAACTCGCTGTGCACGTGGTAGTCGAACACCCGCCCCTCCGCCCGCCCGTTCCCGCTGTCGGAGCAAATGATACCAGCCCGTTTTCGGCCTCCATCTACGCCTCGGAGTTCCGCCGCGAACGGTCGGATCGGCGTAAGATGGTCATGTTCGGCAGCGCCGTCAACCCGGAGTGGTGTGTGGTCCAAGAGCGCGTGGGAGTCTTCGGCGGAACGTTCGACCCGATCCACATCGGTCATCTGATCATCGCCGAGGAATGCCGGTACGCGCTCCGTCTGGACCGCGTCGTCTTCGTGCCCGCCAACAGCCCGCCGCACAAACCGGAGATGTCCATCTCGCCGGGGCGAGACCGGCTGGCGATGATCGCGCTTGCGATCGCGGACCGGCCCCACCTCGAAGCCGACTCGTTGGAATTCTCGCGGCCCGGCCCATCCTTCACGAAGGACACGCTTGGCGAGCTGGCCCGGCGCACCCCTTCCGCGGCCCTGTTCTTTCTGATGGGCGAGGATTCGCTGCGCGACTTCGCCACCTGGCGGAACCCCGAGCGGATTCTCGAGCTTGCCGAGCTGGCGGTCGCCCGTCGGCCTCGCGTCGCGGTCGATCTCTCCGCCCTCTTCGCGAAGATTCCCGCGGCGGTCGGCCGCACGCACTTCGTCGGCATGCCGCAGATCGGGATTTCCTCCTCGTCCATCCGGAGCCGGGTCCGCATCGGGGCGCCGATCGCGTTCCAAGTGCCTCCCGCCGTCGAGCGATACATCCGCGACGCCCGACTCTACCTGCCGAACGCGAAGGGAGCGGACGACGAGCCCGACTCGGGGCTTCCGGCACGAACGCCGGACGTTTGACCACCGGTCACGCCCGGCCTATAATCGGGCGCGGCCACCCAATCCCCTGCTGGGTCCATTCTGCAATGTCTTTCGGGAGCGGAGCCGGGGCCAACCCGGCGACCTCCATCGGTGAGGAGCGACGGGGTGCGAATCCGTCCCTGGTGGGTTTTGATTTTCATCGTGGTCTTGACCGTCGGCGCGGGCTGGATCGACCTGCCCGGCACGACGGCCGACATCAGCGGCATCAAAGAAAGAGTGACGGTTCATCAGGGCCTCGACCTCCAGGGAGGCGTGCAGGTCCTGCTTGAGGCTCGTCCGCCCAAAGGTCAGAGCGTCGACAAGGGCACGCTCGACGGCACGCGCAATACGATCGAGCGCCGCGTCAACGGCCTCGGCGTCAGCGAGCCGCTGATCCAGACCCGCGGCAACAACCAGATCGTCGTCGAGCTTCCGGGCGTCAAGAACCCCGACGAGGCCGTGCGCGTCCTCCAGAAAACGGCTCTGCTCGAGATCGTCGACCCCCAGGGCCAGCGCCTTCCCGAAGGAACGTTCGTGTCCACGTCGCTCGGGAGTCCGGACGCATCGCCCGGCCCCGGCAAGCCCGCCGCGGGCACTCCGCTCGCAGGCGCCCCCGCAACGGCCGATGGGGCGACCCCCGTCTCCGGCGACGCGACGCCGGGCGCATCCCCCGTGGCCGCCGCCGTCAATCCGACGCCGACAGGTCCCGTCTACACGACGATCATTCAGGGCAAAGACCTGAAGACTGCCTACCCGACCTATGACAGTCTTGGTCAGCTGGTCGTCGGATTTGAGCTCCAAGGCGGAGCCGCCGACCGCTTCTTCAAGTTCACCAGCGAGCATATCGGCCAACCGATGTCGATCGTGCTCGACAAGAAGGTCATCTCCTCGCCAAACATTCAAGGTGCCATCTCCGACAAAGGCGTGATCAACGGCATGTCCGCGCCCGACGTCAACAGCCTCGTGATCCAGCTGAAGGCGGGCGCGCTCTCCGTCCCCCTCGAGGTCGTGCAAAGCCGGGCCGTCGGGGCGCAACTCGGGCAGGACTCGATCGACCGCAGCCTCATCGCGGGCGGCGTCGGGCTCGGCATCGTCTGCCTCTTCATGATCCTCTACTACCGCCTGCCGGGGGTGCTCTCGGTCCTTGCCCTCCTGATCTACACCTCGGTCACGTTCGCGCTCTTCAAGCTGATTCCGGTCACCTTGACGCTTGCCGGCATCGCCGGTTTCATCCTCTCGATCGGCATGGCGGTCGACGCCAACGTGCTCATCTTCGCCAGGCTCAAGGAGGAGCTGCGCCAAGGGCGCGGCCTCTCCGCCGCGATCGAGGCCGGCTTCGACCATGCTTGGCCCTCCATCCGGGACTCGAACATCTCGACGATGATCACGTCCGTGATCCTCTACTGGTTCGGGCGATACTCCGGCGCCAGCATCATCACCGGCTTCGCCCTGACCCTCTTCGTCGGCGTGGCGGTGAGCATGTTCTCGGCGATCACCGTGACACGCACGTTCCTCCGCCTGACCGTGGGCCACGGGCTGGCCACGAACACCTGGCTCTTCGGGGCCGTCCGCGCACCGGCCCCAGCCGCCTCGTCGGCCGATTAGCAGCTAGCCGCCCGGCCGTCGCGCCGCGGGATTAGGGAAGACAGCAATGGAACATCTCGCCAGCCGACGCAAGCTCTGGTATGCGATCTCGCTGCTCGTGATCATCCCGGGCGTGGTCTCGCTGCTGCTGACCGGGCTGAAGCTCGGCATCGACTTCACCGGCGGCACGCTCTGGGATCTCCGCTTCGACAAGCCCGTGGCCACCGAGCAGGTCAAGACCGTGCTGGCCCGGAACGGTTTCGTGGATTCCACCGTCCAGCTCTCGAACGCCGCCGGCGGCACCGACAACGTCGCCCTGATCCGGATCAAGGAACTGAAGGTCGGCTCTCCGCTCAAGACCGCGATCGAGAGGGATTTCACCTCGGCGGTGGGGCCATTCGTGCAGCAGGACATCTCCTCGGTCGGGCCCTCCGTGGGCAACTCGATCCGCAACCGATCGATCCTGGCGGTGGCAATCTCCTCGGTCGGCATCCTCCTGTACATCGCCTACGCTTTCCGGAACACCCAGAACCCGCTGCTCTACGGCATCTGCGCCGTTGTCGCGATGCTCCACGACGTCCTCGTGGTCCTGGGCATCTTCTCGATCCTGGGCTGGGCGGTGGGGACGGAGGTCAACGCGCTCTTTGTCACGGCTTTGCTGACCGTGATCGGCTTCTCCGTGCACGACACGATCGTCGTCTTCGACCGGATCCGCGAGAATCTCGCGAAAAAAGCCGCCCCGACATTTGAGGCGGTCGTCGATTATTCATTGGCGCAGACGATCGTCCGCTCGCTGAACACGTCCCTCACCGTCACGCTGACGCTGCTCGCGCTCTACCTCTTCGGCGGCACCTCGACCCGCGACTTCGTGCTGGCCCTGCTGATCGGCGTCGTCAGCGGCACGTACTCCTCCGTCTTCAACGCGAGCCAACTGCTGGTCTCCTGGGAGAACGGGGAAATCGGGCATCTGTTCGGCCGACTTCGCCGGAACGGCGGCGCCGAGGTGGCCCCGGGCCGCTGACGACCGCGACCGCCCGGGGCGCCCCAAGCGACCAATGAAGCCATGTTCCGGGCATGAGAGTGCGTGGTAAACTAAGCGACCGCGCGTGGAGAGGTTCGGTCTCCCCACGCGCGAACGCATGCGGAGCGCGATACTTCCAGATCCGGTTCCCGGAGGACGTCTCAGCGGAGCGGCGTCCCGTTTCACGTGTCCGACGATCGGTGGAATCCGATCGTCTTTGTCGCCAGGCGCAGGGCTTGGAGCACCGCTCGAGGAGGGGGAATTGGACAATCAGGTCCTCTACATGCTGCCGGTCGTGATCTTTGGCGTGGTGGCCATCCTCTTCGCCGCGTGGCTCGCCAAGGATGTGATGGCGCGCGACCAAGGCACCACGGGCATGCAGGACATCGCGGCCCGGATTTTCAAGGGCGCGATGGCCTACCTCAACCGCCAATACGGCACGATCGCGATGCTGGCGGTCGTCGTCGCCGCCGTGATCGGCGTCCTCGTCTCGATCTTCGAGAGCGAGCACAAAGTCGCGAGAGGCATCATCACCGCGCTCGCCTTCATCGTCGGCGCCGCCCTCTCCGGGCTCTCCGGCTTCATCGGCATGTACGTGGCCGTCCGCAGCAACGTGCGGACCGCGGCCGCCGCCCAGAAGAACATCGGCGAGGCGCTGACCGTCGCGCTGCGCTGCGGGGCGGTCTCTGGCTTCCCCGTGATGGCGCTCGGACTCCTCGGCGTCACCGGCGTCTACTGGAGCGTCTACCTCTTCGCGGACGGGACGAACGGAGCGATCGCCGAGACGCCCTTTTGGGTCGTCGGCTTCGCGTTCGGCGCCAGCTTCGTCGCGCTCTTCGCGCAACTCGGCGGCGGCATCTACACCAAGGCCGCCGATGTCGGCGCCGACCTGGTCGGCAAGGTCGAAGCCGGCATCCCCGAGGACGATCCCCGCAACCCGGCGGTCATCGCCGACCTCGTCGGCGACAACGTCGGCGACTGCGCCGGCAGCGGCGCCGACCTGTTCGAGTCCTCCGCGGCGGAGGTCATCGGCGCGATGATCCTCGGCGTCGCCCTCTTTCGAGCCTCGGGGGCCGACTCCTCCACCAGCGACATCGCCTGGATCTTCTTTCCGATTGTGCTGGGCGCTTTCGGCCTGATTTGCTCGATCGTCGGCGTCCTCTCCGTCCGTCCCGGGGCGACCCCCCGCGATCCGATGGGCGAACTCAACAAGGGCTTCTATGTCACCGCGGCGTTGGCCGCGGTCAGCATGTTCGGCGTCTGCTACTGGATGCTTCCCTACGGCAAGTTCGAGTACGCCGTCTGCGGACTGATCGGGCTGGCCACGTCGCTCGCCTTCCTGTACATCACCCAGTACTACACGGCAACCAACTTCCGACCGGTCAAGGAGATCGCCAACGCCTCGCGGCAAGGAGTCGCGACGAACATCATCTCCGGCATCTCGGTGGGATTCGAGACGACCGGCCTTCCCGCGTTGACGATCGGCGCGGCGCTGCTCAGCTCCTACTACGTCGGCAAGACGGTCGAATTCCCCAACGCCGTCGGCATCAGCGGCGGCATCTTCGGCACCGCCGTCGCGACCATGGGCATGCTGATGACCGCCGCCTACATCCTCGCTATGGACTGCTTCGGGCCGATCACCGACAACGCCGGCGGCATCGTCGAGATGAGCAACGCGCCGAAGGCCGTGCGCGACGTCACCGACGCGCTCGACTCGGTCGGCAACACTACCAAGGCGCTCACGAAGGGCTATGCGGTCGGCTCGGCCGGCCTCGCCGCGTTCCTCCTCTTCTCCGCGTTTCTGGACGAGGTGGCCCGGTTCAAGGGCATCAAAAGCGAGGATTTTCCCCACGTCGTGAACCCCGCGGAGCCGAAAGTCTTTGTCGGCGGCTTGATCGGGGCGATGCTCGTCTTCGTCTTCGCGTCGTTCGCGATCCGGGCCGTCGGCAAATCGGCCGGGATCATGATCGAGGAGGTCCGCCGCCAGTTCCGCGAGGATCCGGGCATCATGAAGGGCACCTCGCTGCCGGACTATGGCCGGTGCGTCGACATCTCGGTGCGGAGCGCGCTGCGCGAGATGGTGCTGCCCGGTTCGCTCGCGGTCGTCGTCCCGATCCTCGTCGGCGTCACGCTGCGCTGGGAGGCGGCCGCGGGCATGCTGATGGTCGGCACCATCGCCGGTCTGCTCCTCGCCAATGTGCTCAACAATGGCGGCGGGGCATGGGACAACGCCAAGAAGTTGATCGAGGCGGGCGGCCTGAAGGACGCGAAAGGCAAGATTCTCGGCAAGGGCAGCGATCCGCACAACGCGGCCGTCGTCGGCGATACGGTCGGCGACCCCTGGAAGGACACGGCCGGGCCCTCCCTCCACGTCTTGATCAAATTGCTGGCGACGATCACGCTCGTGCTGGCGCCGCTGTTCATCTGAACAGTTCGCCATTCGCGACAATTTGGTCATGGCCGGACCGCGGGCGGACCTGATAAGGTCTGCCCGTCGGTCGTTTTCCGCGGTCTGGAGCATTGAGCATGTCTGAGGATTCGACGCCCTGCCCACTCCGGATCGGGATCATCGGCGGCGGCATCGCGGGCCTGACGGCAGCACTGAGGATGGCGCAGGCCGGCCATTCCGTAACGCTTTGGGAGCGCGGAAACCGCTTGGGCGGGCAAGCCGGCGCATTCCCGGTCGAGGGCTCCGATCTCGAGTACTTCTACCATCACCTGTTCCAGAGCGACGGCGAGATCGTCGCGCTGATCGAGGAGCTCGGGATCGGCGACAAACTGATGTGGCTGCCGTCGAATGTCGGTTATTTCGCCGACGGCAAAATCTACCCCTTGAACGGCGCGAAGGACCTGCTGAAGCTCGACTTCATCCCGCTGCACGACCGCATCCGCCTCGGCCTCGTCACCGCCTACCTTCAGAAGGTCAAGGATTGGAAGAAGTACGAGCGCGTGACCGCGGAGACATGGCTACGGAAGGCGCTCGGAAACCGTGCATACGAGAAGACTTGGGGCGCGCAGCTCGACGCCAAATTCGGCCGATACCAAAGCGATGTCGCGATGGTCTGGTTTTGGGGCAAGATCTGGTTGAGGACGACCTCGCGCAAGTCGCCGCTCGAGCAGGAGAAGCTCGGGTACATCCGCGGGAGCTTCAACACGCTGATCGACGCGCTCTCCGCGCGCTGCCGTCGCGAGGGCGCGGATCTGCGCGTCGGCTCGGGTCCGTCGACCCTCCGCAAGAATGCCGGTCAGACCTGGGACATCGTGTTCGACGACGGCTCCGAGACCGAGACGTGCGATCACGTCATCGTCACCACGCCCTCGCCGATCATGTCGCGGCTCGTGCCCGAGCTGCCCGACGACTATCGCGCGAAGCTCAACGGATTGACCTACGAGGCCGCCGCGGTGGCGCTGCTCCAGCTCTCGCGGCCGCTGACCGACATCTACTGGCTGAACATCGCCGACCGCGACATGCCGTTCACCGGCGTGATCGAGCACACGAATTTCATGCCGCCGGGCGACTACGGGAACAAGCGGTACGTCTACCTGAGCAAATACATGGAGACCGACCACCCCTACTTCACGATGCCCGAAGCCGAACTGATCGAGGCGTACATCCCCTACCTGCGCCGGATCAACCCCGATTTCGACCGCTCATGGATCGAGAAATGGTGGGTCTTCCGCGAGAAGGCCGCCCAGCCGATCGTCACGCTCAACTACGGCGAGAAGATCCCGGCCCACCGCACGCCGCTGGCGAACCTCTATCTCGCGAACACCAGCCAGATCTACCCCGAGGATCGCGGCACCAACTACAGCGTGCGGCTCGGCAACCAGATCGCCGAACTCGTCATCGGCGACATCCGCACCGGGAGGTCGGCGGCGGCATAGCCTGCTGGCCACGTTTCTGGACGTCCGAGCGCTAGGCCGCCGTCCACAACGAACGTCCATTCTCGATCGAATGGCGGACGACGCCCGCCCCTTCGAGGTGCGCGAGAAACGAGAAGGCCGTCGGGTGCAGTAGATAGTAGGACGGAGCGTCCCGCACGTCCGCGCCGTAGTGCCCGAGCAGTCGCCGCAACACCTCCTCCCCTGTCGAACCGCCCGCGCAGAACTCCCGGACGCGGTCGGCCACATCGAGGACCAACGCCAGATTGAGGTCGCGAAGGGCGTCGATCCGGCCCGCCATCGGACCGTGCCCGGGCACCGCGAATCGATGCGCGACATCCGTGCAACCCGTCAGCGCGGCAATGTGATCGCTGACCGAGTGCAGGTAGGGAATCTTGTATTTCTCAAGCACCGGTTCCGGCAGCACCAGGTCGGCGCAGAAGAAGACGTCGTCGATCAGATAGCCCAGCTGGTTCGGCGAATGGCCCGCCAACCTCACGATTCCGATCTCGATGCCCTCGATGACGACGCTCCGCCCGTCGACCACCACGTCGACGGGACTGGCGTCCGCCAGCATGAAACCGCCCCGCATCGACGCTGGAGGCGACGCTCCGGCGAAGAGGCAGATCGGCTGCAGCAGCGGATAGCGCAGGAACGCCTCGTCGATCGCAGGAGCGTGGACCTTCGCTCCGGTCCGCTTGACGACGGTCGCGTTGCCGCCGAAGTGGTCGGCATGCCCATGCGTGGTCAAGACGGCGGCCACCTCTCCGCCAAGCTCCTCGCGGACCGCCTTCAGCGCCTTCTTCGCGCTCGTCTCGTTCAGCCCCGTGTCGATCAAGACGCAGCGCCCGCCCTCGCCACGGAGGATCCCGATGTTGGCCCCGCCCGGGAGAAACGCGACGCGATCGCTGAGGATCTGAATGGCCATGCGGAGACTCCTTCTGCACCCCGACCCGCTCGTATACTGGGCTGAGGCATCCTGATCTCGGACGGCCCTGCGTCGTTGAAGGAACAAGCATCGCCATGCCGGTCCGTCACATCGTCGAAGTCGCGCAGTTCGATCGCCCGGAGGTGGAGCGGCTCTTCGCGGTCGCGGACGCGATGCGGACGCTTCCCCGCGGGACCCGGCCGCTTGCGGGGGAGATTCTGGCGACCATCTTCTACGAGCCTTCCACTCGCACGCGCCTGAGTTTCGAGTCGGCGATGCTGCGGCTCGGCGGCGGCGTGATCTCGACCGAGAACGCCTGTGAGTTTTCGTCCGCGATCAAGGGCGAGACGATCGAGGACACGGTCCGGATCGTGGAGAGCTACGCCGACGCGATCGTGATCCGCCACTACGAGCAGGGAGCCGCCCGGCGCGCGGCGGACGTCTCCGCCGTGCCGATCCTGAACGCCGGCGACGGACCCGGCGAGCACCCGTCGCAGGCGCTGCTGGATCTCTACACGATCCGGCACGAACTCGGTCGGATCGACGGCTTGAAGGTCGCCTTGGTCGGCGATCTGCGCTTCGGCCGCACCGCCCGTTCCCTCGCGCTGCTGTTCCGGCTGACGCAGGGCACGGAGCTGATCTTCGTCTCACCCCCCGCGGTGCCGATGGGAGCCGACGTCCGGCAGGCGCTCGACGCGCAAGGTGTCCGGCATCGGGACGAGACCGATCTCGCCAGCGTCCTTCCCCATGTCGACGTCGTCTACCAGACGCGGATCCAACGCGAGCGGTTTGCGACGGCGTCAGAATATGAGGCGTCGAAGGGCGTCTACGTGCTCGATGGACCGGCGTTCGAGCGTCTCAATCCGAACGCGATCGTGCTGCACCCCCTGCCGCGGGTCGACGAGATCTCACGCGAAGTGGACGGCGATCCGCGCGCCGCCTATTTTCGCCAGGCCGCGAACGGCGTCTTCATCCGGATGGCCCTGCTCTCTGCGGTGATCGAACATGGCTCGGCGTGAGCGACGACCGCACTGAATGACGAATCGACACGACCCGACGCTCATCACTCCAGTTCTCCGTTCGTCCGTGCGGCCACGGCCCCCGACGCATCGCCCGAAGCGTCGGGGAGAGGGGTTTCACCCTCCGCGTCGTCTTCGGATCGGACGACGCCAAACTCCGGTCCCCGCGAGACGAAGAGCCTCAGCCGCTTCTCGAACTCCCGTCTCGAGAGCAGGACCTTCCTACTGCACCCGTTGCAGCGGATGCCGATGTCCGCCCCGAGCCGGACCACCGTCCATTCCAGGCTGCCGCACGGGTGCGGCTTGCGGAGCCGCGCGATGTCCCCGAGGTGGACGACGAGCGGAGCGCCCCGTTTGATCGGCATCGGTCATCGCCTACGAGAATCCCGGAATCTTCATGCCGCCGGTGATCGCGCTCATCTTCTCTTCGCTCAGTGCCGTCGCCTTGTCCATCGCGTCCTTGACCGCCGCGGTGATCAGATCCTCCAGCAGCTCCACGTCCTCAGGATCGACCGCGCTCGGGTCGATCTTGATCGACTGGAACTCCCGCTGACCCGTGACGACCGCCGTCACCACTCCGCCTCCGGCGCTGCCTTCGACCGTCGTCGCCGCAAGCTCCTCCTGGATCTTGAGCATGCGGTTCTGCATCTGCTGAACCATCTTCATGTTGACGCCAGGCATTGCGATCCCCTCTCCGACTTCGCGGTTCCGCTCCCGAACACTGGGCCGTCGTCGACCCGGACGCGTCTTTCGATGTGAGCGAATCTTCCTGCACGAGTATACGACGACGGCTACGGGCGATCCGCTTTCCACGTCTCGATGCGCTCGACCAGCTTGCGCGCGTTCGCACGCGATTCGTCCGTCGCCGGAACGCCGTCAAGCATGAACGCGATCTCGTCGATCCGATCCGCGCCGTCGATCCGTTCGACGGTGGAGACGGTGCGTTCGGCGCGATCCTCTTTGCGGATGCGGAAATGCACGTCGGCGAACGCGGCGATCTGGGCCAGATGCGTGATCACCAACACCTGATACGACGTCGAGAGCCCCCACAGCTTCTCGCCGACCACCTGTCCGGAGCGGCCGCCCACCCCCACATCCACCTCGTCGAAGACGAGCGTCGGCGTCGAGTCGGCGTCGGCAAGGATCGACTTCAGCGCCAGCATCAGCCGCGCCGTCTCTCCTCCGGACGCCACGCGCGCGAGCGGCTTCAGCGTCTCGCCCGCGTTCGTCGCCATCATGAACCGCACGCGGTCGATGCCGAGTTCGTCGAACGCCACGGTCCGCGACCCGTCATCGTGAGACGCCGCGGGCAAACCCCGCGCGTCGTCGGTCTGGGTGACGGAAACGACGAATCGGGCCCGCCCCATGTTCAATTCGGCGATCGCCCGCTCGACAGATGCCCCGAGCCGTTCCGCCGCGGTCGTCCGGGCATCCGAGAGCTCCGCGGCAAGCCTCGAAAGCGACGTGACCAGACCGGACTCCTCGCGCCGAAGCGCGTCCACATCGGACGCCCCTCCGGTGAGCGCCTCGAGCTCGGCGTCTACGCGCTGGCCGAACGCGATCACATCGGCGATCTCGGGTCCGTATTTCCGTTTAAGCTGCCGCATTTCGTCCAGGCGCTCGTCCACCGTCTCCAACCGTCCGGGATCGGCCTCCACCTTGTCCCGATAGTCGCGGACGTCGCCGATCACGTCCTCAAGCTGATACTGCAGGTCGGCGGCCTTCGCCGCGGTGTCGGCCATCCCCGGGTCCAGAGTCTCGATCTCCTTCAGCTGCGCCAACGCCTGCTGGAGGAGCGCCAGCGCCCCGATCCGGGGCTGCGACTCGAACTCGTCGGAACCCGCCAGCGTGGCGTACGCGCCCGAAGCGTCGGTCGCCAGCCGGGTCGCGTTCAGCAGCAGCGTCCGCTCGGCGACCAGTTCCTCCTCCTCGCCGTCCCGAAGCCCGGCCGCCTCGATCTCGGCCGTCTGGAAGTGCAGCAGGTCGGTCCGCTGCGCCCGATCACGCGCCCCGGTCAGCAGATCGTCGATTCGACCCCGCACGTCCCGCAGAGACCGCACCAGGCGGGCGACCTCATGACGTTGATCAAGGCAACCGGCGTACCGGTCCAGGATCTCCAGATGCTCGGAAGGCCGAAGGAGGGAAAGATGCTCGCTTTGACCATGGATGTCGACGAGCAACGCGCCGCACCGGCTCAGCATCGCGGCGGTCGTCGCCCGCCCGTTCAGCCGGGCGACCGACCTACCGGATGCGGTGATCTCCCGCGCGAGCATCACCGCGCCATCCTCCGGCTCGACGCCGGTCTCGTCGAAAAGCGCCTTCACGTCGTCCCGGTCCATCAACCCGGAGACGTCGAAGATGGCCTCGACGAGGGCCGACTTCGCGCCGGAACGGACGACGTCGGATCCGACGCGCTCGCCAAGGACGGCGCCAAGGGCGTCGATGATGATCGATTTTCCGGCCCCGGTCTCCCCCGTCAACGCGTTGAAGCCGCCCTCGAAGGTGAGGCGGAGGTCTTCGATGATCGCGAAATTGCGGATGGAAAGCTCGACCAGCATCGCCGGGCCCGTGGCGCGCATATTCTCGGCTACCCGGATTCGCGTCTGAGGAGACCCGCCATCCAATCGATTCCGCCGCCTGCCGCGCCCGGCTTTCACTTCACGATGAATCCCACTTCGAACGCTTCTTGGCCGAACGCCCGGAGCGGCAGTCGCCGCTCCGGGCACACTCCCCACCGAATCGGCCCCGGTCTCCGCAACTTCATGCAGTTCAGACAGGCCCGCTCCGCAGCCGGGTCAACGCGTTCGCGAGAATGTCCCCTCGATCGCCTTCGCGACCACCTGCGGGCGCATCGGCAAGTCGGTCACCCTCGCTCCGGTCAGGTCCCGGATCGCGTTGGCGACGGTCGCGGGTCCCGGGATCGCCGGCGGCTCGCCGACGCCCTTGGCCCCATACGCCCCGTGCTCCGACGCGATCTGGACCAGCACGACGTCGATCTCGGGAATCATGTCGGCCTTGGGCAGCGCGTAGTCCATCAGGCTCGCCGTGACCAACTGGCCGTCGTCGTCGAAGACGAGACCCTCGTAGAGCGCCCAGCCGATGCCCTGCGCCACGCCGCCATGGATCTGGGCCGAGACCAGCGCCGGGTTGATCGCGAACCCGACGTCCTGCGCCGCCACGTAGGCGACGACGCGCGTCTCGCCCGTCAGATCGTCGACGTCGACCTCCGCCAGATGCGCGGCGAACCCGGGCGCGATCTGCGTGATCGCCGTCGACCCGCGGCCGAACACCGGCTCGTACTTTCCTCCGAACGACATGCTCATGTTCGCGATCTGCTTCAGCGTGACCGAGGCCGTGGGCACGCCCTTGACCCGGACCGCTCCGTCCGCGATCTCAAGGTCGTCCGCCGACGCCTCCAGATGCTGGGCCGCGATCGCGAGCAGCTGCCGCCGCGCATCCTCGGCCGCCTGCTTCACCGCCGCGCCCACGGTGTACGTGATTTTCGATCCGCCCGTGCCGCCGGCAAAGGGCGCGGAGTCGTTCGCCGCCGTGGAGACCTCGATCGCCGAGGCATCCATGCCGAACGTCTCGGCGGCGATCTGGCCGAACGTGGTGTTGGTGCCGTTGAGATCGACCGAGCCGAGCACCACCGTCATCGCGCCGTCATGGTCCAGCCGGCAGATCGCCGTCGCCGGCTCGACCCCTCCCGGCCATCCGCCGACCGCGACGCCGACTCCCCGCCCGGCCAACCGGGTCGCGACCCGGTTCTGCCATCTCGGGTGCGCCTGCAGCGCCTCGATCGTCTCCTTCAATCCGATCCTCGGCCACGGGGCCCCGTTCGGACGGGGATCGCCCTCGACCACGCAGTTCTTGAGGCGCATCTCCAGCGGGTCGAGATCCAGCTTCCGCGCAAGCTCATCCATCGCGGATTCGATCGCGTGGGTGCCCTGCTGCGCCCCCGGCGCCCGGTAGGCCCCTGCCGCGGCCTTGTGGGTCATCACCTCATAGCCGCGGATGTCGAGATTCTCCACCCGGTAGTAGCCGCCCATCAGGATGCAGCCGATCGACATCGGCGACCCCGCCGAAGCTCCGGTGTCGAAAACCGCCTTGCCCTGCAACGCCGTCAACATGCCGTCCCGCGTCGCGCCAAGCTCGATCTCGATCTCGCAGTCGGGCGCCGGATTGCCGGAAAGGAAGTCGTCCATCCGGCTGAACTGGAGGAGCACCGGACGATTGACGGCCACCGCCGCGCACGCCACCAAGGGCTCGATCAGCACGAACTTTCCGCCGAACCCCCCGCCCACCGGCATCGGCTGGACCTTGACGCGGTGCATGGACACGCCCAGCGTCTCCGCGACCTTCGTCCGGCAATAGAACGACGCCTGCGTGCTCGTGTAGACGGTCAGGTCGCCCAGAGGGTCGATCCCGACGAGCGCGGCCTGCGTCTCCATGTACCCCTGATGCACGGTCTGGGAGGTCAGACGCAGATCGACGACCGCGTCCGCCGCCGCGAATCCGGCCTCGACGTCGCCGCGGTTGAAATGGATCGAGTTCGAGACGTTTCGCGGCAGCGTCTCCTTCTCCGCGGCGACGGTCGCGGCGTCCGCATTGTGCATTCCCGCCTCGGCCTCGTTGCCGCCGGTTCCGCTCATGCGCACCGGTCCAGCTTCCGCGCCCATCCCCTGCTCGAGCGTGGAGACGACGGCAAGCGGCTCGTAGTCGACCTCGACCACGGCCGCGCCGTCCTGCGCCGCCGCGTCGCACTCGGCAAGCACCAGCGCGATGAACTGGCCCGCGTACAGCGCCTCGCCGAACGCCATCACCGACTTGCCGCCGGCGGCCGCGAGGAGTGGCAGATCGTCGCCGGTCAGCACCGCGACCACGCCGGGAACCCGGAGCGCGGCGGACTTGTCGACGCCTTTGATCATGGCGTGCGCGTACTGGCTTCCGACGGATCGGGCGAAGAGCAGCCCGGGGAGGCGAAGATCGCCCGCGAACCGCTCGAGACCCGTCAGCTTCTGCGGCGAATCCGTCCGCTTCGAACTCCTGCCGACCGCACTGAAATCCACCGCCATGGGGGTGCTCCTCTCGATAACCACGGAAATGAGACACCGGCGGAGATGCCCAGAGCGTGGCAAAAATCGACTCTCATTGTACCAGCGCGGCATCGGCGGGAACTCGCGCGGCGCGACGTGGGAACCGCTACGGGATCCTTTCGGGTTGGGATCTCAACACATCGTCCGGCCCCCACTCCGCCACGCGGAGCGCGACGATGTCGGTGTGGTCGAGAAAGCCGAAACTCTCCAACGCGGCCTCGATTTCGTCCGCGTTGTCCGCATGCCAGACCGTGAACAGACGATCGTCGTGCAGGTCGGGCGACCAAGCCCGCAGCCACTTCGGCCCATAGCGGGCGTCGCCCGCGGCGGCCGCGAGCCCGCCCAAGTCGGACGGATGTCGAACGGGCGCGCCGACCTCGTCCGCGTCCTGTCTGGGCGTATGGATCACGAGATAAGTGGATGTCGCCATCGTGCTCCCCGTCGTGGACG
>JBPCRG010000349.1:0-4054 GCA_050997095.1 Thermomicrobiales bacterium
CCTACGAGCACCGGGTGCTGGCGAGCGTGGACGGCCAGTTGGTGCCGATCCCGATCAACCTCGACACGATCAACCGGCTCTACGGGCTGGACCTGACCTCCGAGCAGATGGGAGACTACCTTGCCTCCGTCGCCGAGTCGCGGGAGCGCATCCTCACGTCGGAGGACGCGGTGGTCAGCAAGGTCGGCCGCGACCTCTACGAGAAGTTCTTCCTCGGCTACACCCGCAAGCAGTGGGGGCTGGATCCGAGCGAGCTGGACGCGCAGGTCGCGGCCCGGATCCCGACCCGCACCAACCGGGACGACCGCTACTTCACCGACGCCTTCCAGTTCATGCCGCGCGACGGCTACACCCGGATGTTCGAGCGCATGCTGGACCATCCGAACATCACCGTCCGCCTCGAGACCGACTATCAGGAGATCAAGGACGAGGTCGCCTTCCGCGAGCTGATCTACACCGGCCCGATCGACGCCTTTTTCGATTTCCGGTTCGGCAACCTCCCCTACCGCTCGCTCGAATTCCAGTTCGAGACGTTCGACGTCGAGCAGATGCAGCCGACGGGCACCGTCAACTACCCGAGCGAGCACGACTACCCGTATACGCGGATCACCGAGTTCAAGCACCTGACCGGGCAGAAGCACCCCAAGACGTCGACCGTCAAGGAGTTCCCCCGCGCCGAGGGCGATCCCTACTACCCCGTGCCCCGCCCCGAGAACGCCGCGATCTACAAGCAATACGACGCCTTGGCGGACGCGGCCACCGGCGTCCATTTCGTCGGCCGCCTCGCGACCTACCGCTACTACAACATGGACCAGGTCGTCGCCCAGGCCCTGACGCTCTATTCGAAAAAGCTGAAGCCTGCGCTGGTCGGCGCAGGGGCGATGGCGGAGACGGCGTAGGAGCGACATTGGAATCCGCCACTCTCGACGTCATCCCGTGCGGTCTGACCAACGCCGATCGTCCTGAAGGAAAGGGAACGACGAGATCCTTCGTTCCTCAGGATGACCCCTGGAGTAGGCACGATCCACCTGTCATTCTGACGGAGGAAGAATCTCGTCGTTGTCTCGTGATCCCGACAACCTAGAAGGGCCGTCCCCCCTGTTCACTCCTCACTCCCGGATTGAGAGCCGACCGACGTCGTAGGCGCAGTGGACCTCCGGGGAGAAGCAGACGACCCGGATGACGGGGATCGAGCCGCCTTTGGCCCAGAACCGCGCGATCTCGTCGATCGCGATGTGCGCGGAGTCGTCGATCGGAAAGCGGTAGCCGCCGGTGCTGATGGCGGGGAACGCGATCGAGCGGATGCCCTGTTCGGGCGTGGCGGCGAGCGCGAGCGTGTTCCGGGAGCAGGCGGCCAGGAGGGCGCGCTCGCCGTGGCCGCCCCCGCGCCAAACCGGGCCGACGGTGTGGATGATCCACCTCGCGGGCAGTGCATGCCCGCCGGTGATCCGCGCCTCGCCGGTCGGGCAGCCGCCGAGCTTGCGGCACTCCTCCAGCAACCCCGGCCCGGCCGCGCGGTGGATCGCGCCGTCGACCCCTCCGCCGCCGAGCAGCGTCGTGTTCGCAGCGTTCACGATCACGTCGACCCGCTGGACGGTGATGTCGCCCACGACGATCTCGAGATGACCTCGCGCCATGGTCGGCGTCCTCCCCTTGAAACGTCAGGCCAGCAGGCGCTCCACCTCGTCCGCGAGCGCGCGGCCGAATGCCGCGTGCGCGGATCCCTCCCAATGGATGCCGTCGAGATCGCTGGAGGCGACGATGCTCCCGGCGTCGAAGAACTCGGCATTGGACCATTTCGCGTAGACGCGATAGTGCTCGGCGAATCGCAGCGATTTCTCTCGGGCGCCAGTGAACATCTCAGCGAGATCCGACAGCGTGGTGACGGGAGGCGGGGAGATCAACAGCACCTTCGGCAGGCCGCCGTCAGGCCCCGCCCCGGAGCGCCGCGCCATGCCGGCCAGGAACGCGGCGCTCTCAGCGATGTCCGAGGCAGAGCGCCCGAGCCGCGCCTTGAGATCGTTCGTGCCCAGCATGATCGTCACGAGGTCCAGCGGCTTGTGCGATTCGAGGCATGGCAGCAGGTAATCGGCCCCGTTCTTGCCGGGATAGATGGGATCGTCGACGGTCGTCATCCGCCCGTTCAACCCTTCCTCGATCACCCGGCAACCGGCGCCGAGCCGGCTTTGCAGCACGCCCGTCCAGCGCCGGTCGGGCGCGAAGCGTTCGCCCGTGGCCGGGTCGCTGCCCCAGGTGTTACTGTCGCCGAAGCAGACGATCGTCTTCATGGTCACGCGTCTTTCCTCTACGCGGTGTGTCCACCGCCGAAACAGCCCCCGCGCCGAACCGCCGGGCACCGCGAAATCGCCGTGCAGGCGCGCAGCAGATTGGTCGCCTCGATCAGGATGTCCCCCAACCGAACGCCGGTCGAATGGTACGATCGACGGTGAAGGTGGAGGAGACGGTGGAACCGATCATCGTGGTCGACGAGTTGTCCAAACGATACAAGAGCGCGAAGATCAATGCCGTCGACGCCGTCTCGTTCTCCGTCGCGTCGGGGGAGTTCTTCGCGCTGCTCGGTCCGAACGGGGCCGGAAAGACGCCCACGATCTCGGTGCTGACGACGATGCTGCTGCCGACCTCGGGCAAGGTCACGATCGCGGGGTACGACGTCGTCGCGGACGCCGGGGCGGTGCGTCAGAACGTCGGGATCATCTTCCAAAAGCCGAGTCTGGACCTCAACCTGACTGCGGAGGAGAACGTCCGCTTCCACGCCGTGCTCTACGGCCTCTACCCCTTCCGGCCGACCTTCTCCGGGATGCCGCGCGAGTACCGCGACCGGGTGAAGGAGCTCGCCGCCGTCGTCGGGATCGAGAACGAGCTCTTCAACAAGATGAAGACCTTCTCCGGCGGCATGAAGCGGAAGCTGGAGATCGTCCGCGGCCTGATCCACCAGCCGAAGGTGCTCTTCCTCGACGAGCCCACCACCGGCCTCGACCCGGCGAGCCGCCGCAGCCTGTGGGACTACCTGACCAGCGTGCGGACCGCGCGCGGGACGACCGTCTTCCTGACAACCCACTATCTGGAGGAGGCGGAGACCGCAGACACCATCTGCGTGGTCAACAAAGGCACCGTCGTCGCGTTGGGCACGCCGGATCAATTGAAGTCGACGTTGGCGCGGGAATACGTCGACATCGACGCCGACGACCGCGACGCCCTGCGGCAGGAGCTTGCGCGCCTCGCGATCGCCAGTGAAGGCGACGGTCCCTTCCGCATCCCCGTCGAGCCGGGACAGGTCCACCAGATGCTGCGCGACATCGCCACCCCCTTGACCACGATCCAGACGCACGCGCCGACGCTTGAGGACGCCTACCTCGCGATCGTGACGCGGACAGCAGAGGACGAGGATCAGTGAAGCCGGGGCCGATGCTGACGATCGCGTTCCGCGATCTGCTGAAATTCTTGCGCGACCCGACCCGGATCGTGGCGACGCTGGTCTTCCCGATCATCTTCGTCGCGGTGCTCGGGGGGAGTCTGGAGAAGAACCTCGGGGCCGCCGCGGGCTACAACTTCCTCTTCTTCGCCTTCACCGGCGATTACGCGCGGGATAGGGGCAGAACCGCTGCGACTCCGGTGCAGCGCCGACGACTTGACCGCGCTGGCGGCGGACTAGCGCGATGGCCGACCGACACGGGGAGCGGCCTCCCGCCCGGAAGCGCGACCGCTCCCAAAAGCCGACCCCCCACGACCGCAAGCGGCTGGAGCGGGCGCTTGCCCGCGTCGGCCTGGGCGTTCCGGACGCGGCCCCGGCTGAGCCGGGCGAGACGCCGATGAGCACGGGCGGCTCGGACGGCGAGTCGATCGCCGACGCCAGCGACCGCTTGGAGCGGATGTGGCGCGACATCATCCTGCAACGATCCAAGGGCGAGTCCGACACGATCCGGAGTCCCGCCGATGATGCGATGTGAGACCGGATGAAAGCCGACCTGGATGCGGGCACGGCCAAGGGCTGGCTGCCGGTGAGGGGCTGGGCCGCGTCCGACGATCCGGCCCC
>JBPCRG010000357.1:0-4412 GCA_050997095.1 Thermomicrobiales bacterium
TGTCGAAGGGGTCGAGCGCGGCGAGGGCGGCGTCGATCGCGGGCCGGTCGGTGACGTCGGCCCGGGTGTAGGCGACGGGGCCGTGGATGCCCGCGCGCTCGATCCACGGCGCGGCCTCGGCGGGCGATTTGCGGTCGATCAGGGTGACGCGGGCGCCGTGCCGGGTGAGCTCGGCCCCCATCGCGCAGCCGATGTCGCCCGCCCCGCCGGTGATCGCGATGCCGAGACCGGTGATGCCTTTCACGTTCGTCCTCCATTTCCGGGATTCGGGTTCCGGGTTTCGGGGCCGGATGTGCCGGCTGGCCAACTCGATGTCGACGATCTATTGACGCTGCACGAATTGCCCGCTATCTTACCGTGGCATGACTGGTCATACCACTCACAACGACGCCGATGGGGGCAGCGGCTTCGTGTCGCGGGCCTCGCTGGCGACCTATCTCGAGGCGCGGATCGTGACGGGCGATCTCCCGGCGGGGTCGAAGCTCCCCTCCGAGCGCCAGCTCGCCGACCGGCACGGGGTCAGCCGGCCGATCGTGCGGGAGGCGTTGCGGATGCTGGCGGAGCGCAACCTCGTCGAGGTGATGCCGGGGCGGGGCTCGTTCGTGCGCGGGGTCCGCGCGTCCGATCCGGCGGAGTTCCTCGACACGCATTACCGGCGCTCGCAGGCGACGCCGCGCGATCTGGTGGAGGCCCGGATGATGCTGGAGAGCACGACCGCGGCCCAGGCCGCCGAGCGCGCGACCGCCGCCGATCTGGCCGCGATCAACGAGGCGATCGAGGGATTCGAACGGAGCGCCGGCATTCTGCAGCAGGTGCGCTTCGACCTCGCGTTCCACTTCGCCATCGCCGCCGCGGCCTGCAACCCGGTGGTCGAGACGATGTTCGGCTCGATCGCGCGGCTGACGACCGAGCTGATGCTGCGCAGCTTGAGCGACCCGGCGGTGACGGACGTCTCCGTGCCCTTCCACCGCCGGATCGCCGAGGGCATCGCCGCGCACGATCCCGAGCGCGCCCGGAGCGCGATGGTGGAGCACCTTTCGGTGGCGACCAGACTGTACGGCGACGACTACGACCGGAGCATCGAAAGCGTCGCGCGGCGCGAGCTCTCGCGGCTGCCTGTGCCCGACGTGACGCTGGACGACCTGCTCGCCGTGGCCGGCGAACGGGCGACGACGGGGAGGGCACATGGCTGATCCACCGGGCGTGGAAAGCGTGGCGGGCGCGATCGGCACAGTCGATCGCGGAACGCCGCTGCTCGAGGCGCGGGGCGTCTCCAAGACGTTTCTCCATGTCCAGGCGCTGGACGACGTCGATTTCCGCGTCTTTCCGGGGGAGGCGGTGGCGCTCGTCGGCGCCAACGGGGCCGGCAAGAGCACGCTGATGAAGATCCTCTGCGGGGCGTACCAGCCGGACCGGGGCGAGGTCTTCGTCGACGGCCACCCGGCCCATTTCCGCGATCCGAACGACGCCAAGGCGGCGGGGATCGCGGTGGTCTATCAGGACCTGGCGCTGGTCAACCAGCGGGACGTCGCCTGCAACGTCTTTCTCGGCCGGGAGCCGAAGCGGCGCGGGTTGACCGTCGACAAGGCGCGGATGGTGCGGGAGTCGCAGGCGGTCCTGCAGCGGCTGAAGATCAACATCCCGTCGGTCTACACCCAGGTCGGCTACCTCTCCGGGGGGCAGCGGCAGGCGGTGGCGATCGCGCGGGCGGTGCAGCAGGGGGGCCGGCTGCTCTTCATGGACGAGCCGACCGCCGCGCTGGGGGTGCAGGAGCAGGCCAAGGTCCTGCGCCTGATCGAGGACCTGAAGGCGGACGGCGCGGCGATGGTGATCGTCAGCCACAACCTCCAGCACGTCTTCCACGTCGCCGACCGGATCGTCGTGATGCGCGGCGGGCGGAAGGCCGGGGAGCGGGCGAAGGCGGGGACCACGCCCGAGGACATCGTGAAGCTGATCGTCGGCGCGGAGAGCGCGGCGCCGCTGGGGGTGGTCTGAATGGCCGAGCTGTCGCTCAAGGACGCCGTCGCCGCGGGGGCGGTGGGATCGCCGGAGAAGAACCGGTTCCGGCGGCTGCTGGACACGCGTGAACTCGGCATCTTCCTCGCCGCCGCCGCGATCTTCGTCTTCCTCGCGGTCGCCCGCAGCGACACGTTCCTCAGCACGGGCAACCTGATCAGCGTCGCGCAGCGCATCTCCCTGCTCACGATCATCGCGGTCGGGATGACGTTCGTGATGATCTCGGGCGAGATCGACCTCTCGGTCGGCTCGATGTACGGGCTGCTCGCGATCGGGTTGTCCCAGTCGCTGATCCGGTGGGACTGGAACCCGGCGGCCGCGCTGCCGATCGTGGTCGTGGCCGGCATGGCGCTCGGCTTCATCAACGGCTTCCTCACCACCACCGTCCGCATCCCCTCGTTCATCGTCACGCTCGGCATGCTCGCGCTCCTGCGCGGGGTGACGCTGACGTGGATCCGCACGCCTCCGTTCGGCAAGGTCGGGGGCTGGTTCGACGAGGTCTTCGGGTCGACGATCTGGCAGGTGCCGGCGCAGGTCTTCTGGATGGTCGGGGTCGTGATCGTCGCCACCTGGGTGCTGGCGCGGACGAAATTCGGCTACCACGTCTACGCGACCGGGGGAAACCCGCTGGCGGCGGCGAACGCCGGGATCGACACCCGCCGCGTCAAGATCACCTGCTTCATGATCCTGGGCGGGCTGACGGGGATGGCCTCGGCCATCCTGGTGGGCTGGCTGCACGGCGTCTCCCGCAACCACGGCCAGGGGTATGAGTTGGACGTGATCGCGGCGGTCGTGATCGGCGGGACGAACCTCTTCGGCGGCTCCGGCAGCGTGCTGGGCACGCTGCTTGGCGCGACGATCACCGGACTGATCGGGAACGGGCTGATCCTGCTCGGATTCCAGCAGGACACGGAGCAGATCGCGAAAGGCGCGGTGATCATCCTCGCCGTCTCGCTCGACACGATGATCCGCAGGAGGAGACGGCTGGCGTAGGGGGTAGGCAGTAGGCAGTGGTCCGGGCTGCGGGCCGTGAAAGGAGGTGGGGGACGACGCTGTGGCGCTGGAGGCATGGCGACGCGGACCGAGGTGATGCGACGATGGGGACCCGCCCGCGATCGTGGGCGGCGAGGAAGCGATGGTTCGTTCTGGATGGAGGATAGGCATGACGCTTTCACGACGTGACGTGCTCAAACGCGGTGGATTGGTCGGGGCCGGCGCGGCGGCGTCGAGCCTGGCGCTTGCGGGCGGCGCCCTCGCCGCTCCCGGCAGCGCCACGAAGAGCTTCGCCGTGCGCTCCCAGGCGGCGGGCAAAAAGGTCATCTTCGTCACGCACGACGACAATCCGTTCTTCGTGCCGGTCCGCTACGGCTTCGAGGAGTTCGGCAAGCTGGCCGGCTGGGAGACCCAGTGGGTCGGACCGCCGAAGCAGGACGAGCTGGCGACGGTGCAGGCGCAGATCGACGCGATCAACGCCAAGCCGATTGCGGTCGGGTTCACCCGCACCAACACCGCGCAGTTCGACGAGAACATCAAGAACGCCCAGAAGGCCGGGATCTTCGTGATCCTCTACAACACCGCCTCCGACGGCTATCAGAATCTGAACGTCGCCTACGTCGGGCAGGAATTCATGCCGGCGGGGATCAAGAGCGGTCTGCAGGCGGCGAAGTACGCGGCGCAGCTGAGCGGCAAGAAGGAGGGCGTGATCGTCCTCGGCAACATCGCCCCCGGCCACAGCGCGCTCGATCAGCGGCAGGAGGGCGCCCGCCAAGGCATCGCCCAGTACAACAAGGAGAACGGCACGACCTTCACCACCGAGGATCTGAAGACCGACACCGACCAGGCGACCGCGATCGCGGCGATCGACGCCAAGGCCACGGAGCTCGGCGACAAGCTCGTCGGCTTCGCCCATGCAGACTACATCCACTGGTTCGCCGGCCAATGGATCGCCGACAAGAAGCTGACGGGGAAGATCGCCAACGGCGGCTTCGATCTGGTCGCCGGCGCGATGGACGCGATCAAGAACAGCACCGCGCAGTGGTCGATCGGCCAGAACCCGTACGCGCAGGGCTGGGTGACCTCGTCGCTCATCCACATGCAGACGGCGCACAACTTCACCCCGTTCAGCTACGACACCGGGGCCGAGATCGTCGACGCCGCCAACATCGACGCGGTCATCAAGCGCGAGGCGGAATTCAACAAGTAGCTCTGGGCTCTGGGCTTGGGGCGGCGGTTCCCCGTCGTCGTAGGGGAGGGTCCCGTGCCCTCCCATGGCCCGGAGGGCCATAACTCGTTTCAGATCGCGATGTTCCGTCGGGTCGACGGGATCAGGGCCGTGGGCCGACTGCAGTCCGCGGCGTTTCGTTTCGGCGACGGGATCATGCCCTGCGGGGCATGGG
>JBPCRG010000394.1:0-4292 GCA_050997095.1 Thermomicrobiales bacterium
ATTGCGTCACTAACTCCCTCCGAGATGTTCGGGGGCGTCTTCGACGCCTTGGCCTCCGTGATCTGGCCGGTGCGGCGATCGACGACGACGACGTCGGTGAAGGTGCCGCCGATGTCGACCGCGACGGTGAGCGGTGCGGTGTCGACGATCTGCGCCGGTTCGATCACGGTCGCTCCCCGCCGCGACCGTCGATTGTCCGCGCCGCGTCATGGGTCACGAAGCCGTCGGCGATGTCGTCGAGAATCGCACTCGGCTTGCGGTCGCCCGGGTCGCCCCAACCGCCGCCGTTGCCGGTGACGATGCGGACGATGTCGCCCTTGGTCAGAGCCAGCCCGGTCACCCGGCCGCCGCGGACGCGACGCCCGTCGGCGTGCAGCACCTCGTAGTAGTTCGACGACCCGTCGCGGCCGCCCGCCACTCCCCACGGCCGCTGGACGGAGCGGCCGAGACTCGCGAGCAGGGAGGCACCGGTTGGGTTGTCGACCCGGTATTCGCGGACGGTGCCGAAGCCTCCGCGGTGTTCGCCCTCGCCGCCCCCGGCTTCGACGTTGAATGCGTTCGAGAGCATCGTCAGCGGGAACGCCGTCTCGATCACCTCGGCGGGATAGTTGTAGGTGTCGCCGTCGGTCGTGGCGATCAGGCTGCTTTCCCCGTCCATGTCGGCGCAGGCGCCCCAGCCGCCGTCCTGGGGGGTCGCGAGCACCCAATAGTCGCCGGACGCCCGCTTTCCGCCGATGTAGTAGGCGCAGAGCGAGACGTAGGAGCCCGCGGAGAGCCGATCGGGCAGGACGGGGGCCAAGGCTTTCCAGAGAAGTTCGGTGGCGAAGGCGGAGGCTTCGTAGTACCAGCCGGTCGGGGCCGGCCGGGCGGCGGTGAAGACGGTGCCCTCGGGCGCGATCAGGACGAAGGGGGCGAAGAGCCCTTCGTTGGAGGGCGCCTGAGGCGCGGTGATCGCCTTGAAGATGGTCTTGCAGGCCGACAGCAACGCGCCCCGCGCGCAGTTGATCGGGCCGCCCGTCTGGGGAGCGGAGCCGGTGAAGTCGGCGGTGAAGGCGTCGGGGCCGATCGTGACCCGGACCTGGACGGGGATCGGAGCGTCGGAGACGCCGTCGCCGTCGATGATGTCCCGAGCCTCGTAGACGCCGGGCGGAAGTTTCGCGAGGGCCGCGCGGGCGAGCGTCTCTCCGTACGCCAGCGTGGCCGCGAAGGTCTGATGAACGGCGGTGAGTCCATATCTCTCGACGATCGCGGTCAACCGCCGCTCGGCGATCCGGACGGCGGCGATGCCGGCGTTGAGGTCGCCGATCGACATCTCCGGGAGCCGGACGTTGGCGCGGATGATGTCGAGGATCACGGGGTTGAGTTCGTCGTTCCGCGCCAGACGCAATTGCGGAAACTGGAGCCCTTCCTGAAAGATCTCGGTGGAATCGGGCGCGAGCGAGCCGAGCACCTTCCCGCCGACCTCCGTCCAGTGCGTGACCGAGATCCCGAAACCGAACAGACCGCCGCCCGCGAAGATTGGTCGGATCAGGGCGATGTCGGCGGTGTGGGTGCCGCCGCCGTAGGGCGAGTTGGTCATGTAGATGTCGCCGGGCAGCATGGACGCGGCCGGGAACTTGGCGAAAATCGACTCCACCTGGGGGCGGAACGTGCCGGTGAAGAGGCAGAGGCCGTTGTCCTGCGCGATCACGCGGGCGGAGGCGTCGCAGATGCCGCAGGCGAAATCGAGCACCTCGTAGACGATCGGGCTCATGCTCGTGCGCGAGAGCACGGCGCCCATCTCGTTGGTGATCGCGAGCAGCTTGTTGCGGATGATCTCGCGGGTGAACGCGTCGGTTTCGGGATCGGCGCGGGCCGCGGTCGTGTCGCTCGTCATCCGTCGCGGCTGCTCCCCCCTGCGTTCCCAAGCCCGTCGTCGGTGAGCGATTATCGTCACGGCGGCTCGGGACGCAAGGTGGCAAGTCGCACAGCTTTTCACGGCGTGATGACCAAAAGGAGACGATTCGGGCGCCGATTCCGCCCGGGCATTCTCAGCAGCGGGGGCCTTCGTCGAAAACGCCGCCGAAGGTCGTGGTCCAGTACCACCTGTACCGTGACCGGCTGTTGGAGGCCCGGCCGATGCCGATCGCCGTGAAGGCGCCGTTCAGCGTGTTGGCGCGATGCGGCGGACTGTTCCGCCATTGCGTGAAGGTCTCGCCCGCAGAGCTGTGTCCGGCGGCGATGTTCTCACCGGTCGACGTGCGGAACCGGTAGCCCATCGCGCGAATGTTGTCGAGCCACGACCTGCCGCTGAAGAGCGTATGGCTGAAATAGTTGTGGTACGCCATGTCGCGGCTGTGCTGCTCCGCGGCCGCTCCGAGCGTGGCCGAGTTCGACACGGGTCCGAGACCGTTGTTGGCGCGGTACTGGTTGATCAGTCCGAGGAACGCCTGCTCCTCGCCGTCCGGACAGTACGACGCGGCGCTGACGTCGCTCGTCACCGAGGCGGGAGCGCCGACGCCGGGCGAGGCCGAGGCGCGCGCGTCGACTGCGGCGTAGCCTCCGAGCGCCAAGGCAAGCGCACGGGTCGTGAACCCTCGACGGGTGATCGTGACCGGAACCATGATGGAACCCCCTCTCCGTCCGAGTGGGGTGTGGGGGGAAGGAGAACGCTGCGACACCGGCGCTGCAACCCGCGATGCCAAAACCCGCACCCGTCGGACGGCCTTCTCCGAGTCTATGCGTCGACGTGGCTCCGACGCGCGACCGGCGATGGGCCGATCGGATAGGCCGATGGTCCTGCCCGATGCAAGCTCCACTCGTGCGGATCGAATGGTTCGGCGTTGACAGTTTGGCAGGGAACTGGGTCGGGTTTCGGATGTGCGTCCGACCGGCCATGCTAGACTCGTGATTATGCGCAACCGGCGTTTTCCCCATGTGCCAATGCTCGTCCTGCTCGCGGTTCCGATGCTGCTGTCGGCATGCGGGGGCGGCGGTGCGGACCGCTCGGGCGCGATCCAGCGGGCGCAGGAGCCGTCGACGGCCGCGGCGGCACAGATCGCCGCGACGGCGCCTTCGCCGATCGGCACGATGGCGACGTTGTCCGACGCCGTCGCGCCGCCACGCGAGACCCCCGTCCCCGGAAAGACCATCGCCGTCGGCGCGGACACGGAGCCGACCGCGGACGCGGGCCAGGCACCGGCGTCGAGGCGACTCTCGGCGACACAATTGAAGAAGTACAAGCCGGATGAGCTCGGGGTGATTCCCATCCTCGAGTACCACCAGATCACGGTTCATCCGGGAAACGAAGCGCAGTTCGTGCGCCCGATCGAGAAGTTCAAGGCCGATCTGCAATGGTTCTACGATCACGATTTCTACATCGTCTCTCTGCACGACATCGTGACCAACCGCATTTCGGCGACTGTCGGCAAGCACCCGTTGGCGCTGACGTTCGACGATTCGACCGTCGGGCAGTTCCGCTTCCTCATCGCCGACGACGGATCCGTGACGGTCGATCCGCGGTCGGCAGTCGGGATTCTGGAGGCGTTCTTCGCCGAGCATCCGGACTTCGGGCGCGGCGGATTCTTCGCGGTCCTGCCGGTCGACAACTTCTGCTTCTCATGGCAGGGCGAGCAGACGGAGCCGGATCAGATTCCGTTCTGCGGCAGGAAGATCACGTGGCTGCTCGACCACGGATACGAGGTCGGCAACCACACGCTGCATCATGTGGATCTGAAAAACGTCGACGACGAGACATTCCGGGCGGAAATCGGAGGCGCGTTCGAGAAGCAGGCCGAGCGGGATCCACGCGCCAAGCCCGAGATCATGGCGATGCCGTTCGGGAACTACCCCGACAAGGCCGCCCACGCGCAGCAGCGGCAATGGCTGCGCGACGGGTTCGATTTCGACGGAGCCTCATACAAGATCATCGCCGCGCTTATGGTCGGTTCGGAGCCGACGGTCGCGCCAGACAGCATCCACTGGGATCCACTGTTCCTGTCGCGGATCCAGGCGTTCGACGGCTCGTTCGCCTATTGGCAGCCCAACTTCACATCGCGACCTGAGGCCCTGTACACAAGCGACGGCAATCCCGACTCCATCACTGTTCCGAATGCGCTGCCGGTCGACCTCGTCGACACGCTCGACGCCGCCAAAGTGGCAAGCGACGGCAAAGAACTCATCCGGTATTGACGGAATCGAACGACGGCGCCGCCGACCGCTTCATTGCCGTTCCAGTTCCGCCCATCGATTCAGGCGGCCTCAAGATGGGTGAACTGGCTGGATCCGTCGCTCTGGCGCGGCGCCGGGTTGGC
>JBPCRG010000667.1:0-7722 GCA_050997095.1 Thermomicrobiales bacterium
CCGAGGCGGGGCAGGACGAGCTGCGGGCCAACCTGCGGAACTGCGCGCGCAGCCTTGCCTTCACCTACGATCTCGGACTGGCCGACGGTATCGACTTCGAGCGGCTGGCCGAGTTGCCGCCGCACGCGCTGCTGGCCGGCGAGCATCCCCTGAGCGGGAGAGCAGTCGTCTCGCTCGCCGAACTCGCCGCCGAACCCTTCGTCCTGCTCGATCTGCCGCTGAGCCGGGACTACTTCCGCTCGCTCTTCCAAGCGCAGGGGGTGGAGCCGAATGTGCGGCATCGCTCGCCGCATCTGGACGTCGTCCGCGCCTTCGTCGCCAACGGCTACGGCTGGTCGCTCGTCAACGCCCGCCCCTTGGTCAATCAAGCCATCGACGGGAGAGCCATCGTCTCGATCCCGCTCGCCGGCGACCACCGCCCGATGCACCTCGGTCTCGCCGCGCCCGCGGGGGTCCGCGAAACCCGCGCCGCCGCCGCCTTCCGTGGGCACTGCCGCGCGCGCATCGACCCCGCGGGCGTCCCGGGCATTCTCGTTCCAGCCAAGTGACGCCGACTGACGTGAGACGTGGGTCGTTCAGACGCAGCCGCGTGCCAGGCCAGGGCGCGACTGCGAAGCCGTCGGCGCCGGCGTCGGGTCGGGGCGGACCTCCGTGTCCGCCCCTGCGATATGGTCCCCTTTAGGGCGCTGCCGAAGAGCGGAGCACCTTTGCATGCACGCCCTAACCTACCCACGCAGGGAATGACTGCGGAGACAACTCGTCCACGCCGCGGCCTGCCCAGTCGTGTTGGGCCATCCGCGGCCACATCCGGTCGGCCGCGGCCTGGAGGTCCGCCGCCAGCTTGCGCATGTCGACGCCGAGCACCTGCCGGTCGCGCATCCGCACGATCCCGTCGACGATCGCGGTGTCGAGGTCTTCGGCCTGAGCGGAGTAGACGATGTTCTTGATCGGATCGCGCAGGGGGGTCATGAAGAGGCTCTCGCCCTCCCAGATCAGCAGATCGGCCTTGGCGCCCGGCGCGATCCGGCCCAGATCGGCCCGCCCGAGCCATGTCGCGCCGCCGAGCGTCGCGGCGTTGAAGACGTCGGCCGCCGTCGCCGTCTCGGTGCGCCGATCGACGATCTTGCCGACCGCCGCGGTCCAGCGCAGCGCCTCGATCATGCTCTGCGGCGCGGTGTCGGTGCCGAGCGTCATGGTCACCCCGCGCTCGAGGTAGCGCGCGAAGCTCTCCATCGCGATCCCCCGCCGGGCGAAGACCCAGACGCAGTGGGCGACGGCCGTCCCCGAGTCCGCCAGAATCCGGATGTCGTCGCCGGAGTAGTTGGCCCAGCTTCCGCCCGCAAGCACGATCGCGTGGCCGATCGACACGTCCGGCCCGAGGAATCCGATGCCCTCCAGCCACTCGATCGGCGGTCTGCCGTGCCGCCGCGTCATCTCGTTGAACTCGGTGACCGATTGCGAGGCGTGCAGCGCCAGCGGCACGCCCATCGACGTCGCGGCGTCGCGCGAGCGGCGGAGCAGCGCCGCGGTGCAGGTGTCGACCTGCATCGGCGAGAGGAAGCCCTTGATCCGCCCGTCCTGCTGGCCGTCCGTGCGCTCAATGAACTCGACCGCCCGCTCGAATCCCGCCTCGCCCGCGGCCTCGTCCCACGACCATTGGGCGGCTTTGCCGTCGTCCGTGAACCACTTGCCGGAGCGGTAGCCGAGCCCCATGTAGAGGCGCATCCCGACCTTTCCGGCCTCCTCGACCGCCCAGTCGCATCGCTGCCCGATCTCGCAGACCGTGGTCGTCCCGGTCCGCAGCAGCTCGGCCATCGAGTAGGCGAGGCAGGCGCGGTCCCCTTCCTCGTCCTGCCCGCCGGAGCGGACGGGCAGGTATTCGAAAAGGCCGGAAAGGTAAAATTGCCGCCCTCCCCGGTCCTCGATGAACGACTTGTCGAGCGGCGACCCGGAGAGGTGCGCATGCGTGTTGATCAACCCCGGCGTGACGATCTTGCCCGCTGCGTCGATCGTCTCGTCCACGTCCCCGTCGAACGACGTCCCCACGTGGACGATCCGACCGTCCTGCCAGACCACCACCCCGTCCCGCAGATGCCGGTGCCCCCCGTCCTGAAACGCGATCACGTGGCTGGCGACGAGTTTTGTCCGCGTCATGGGGTTGGCCTTTCGGGTGATGAGAGATGAGAGATAAGAGATAGGAGATAAGGGACGAGGCCATTGGACGATTGTCGCGACGTCGATTCCGGCCCCAGCCCCTAGCCCCGAGCCCCCAGCCCCTCGCCGAACACGCCCGCCATCGGGATGTACGGCACGTCGGGGTAGCCGAAAGCGGCGGGGCCGACGACGGCCAGCGCTTGGGCGCTCTTCAGCGCGGCGGGGGCCGGGATGCCGAGGACGACCACGCGCAGGCCGTAGCGCAGGACCTCGGTGGTGATCGGCTCGGCCGAGTCTTGATCGACGATGCAGATCAGGTCGGGCACGACGGCCAGCGTCTCGCCGTCGTTCGTGCGCGCGATCAGGTTCTCGTTCTGGAAATCGATCGCCAGCGAGCGGCCCGCGTCGCCGCCGATGCCGTCGAGTTTGAGCACGCCCCGCGCGAACCCCCCCACCAGCCGCCGCTCGACGTCGACGATCTTGCCGTTGAAAAGCCTCATGCCGCCGGTGACGCCGAGGACCGCGTCGACCGCGTCATCCTTCGCCTGCCGCGCCGCCAGCACCGCCGCCCCGATCCCGATCGCGAGCGTGATCGTCCCGGCCACCACCGTCCGCTTGAGTTCGACGCCCGACATCACGGGGAAGGCGTACCCCGCCGAGCCGCCCATGCCGATCGTGACCGAGCGCGCATAGCGCTCGAGCACGTTCGCGTCGGTAAAGCCGTCGAAGATCGCGACATGGCCGCGCGGGTCGGCGATCGCGCCGGGCGCCGCCGCCACGCCGTAGATCATGAAGGTGTCCATCTGCAGCTCGGGGAACGCGCGGCCCATGCCGTCGCCGTCGATGATCGGCAGGCCGGACATCGCCGCCGCCACCATCGGCGCGGTGGAGTTCGACCCTCCGATCTCGCCTGGGACGACGTGCGTGAAGCGCCTGCCGATGTGGCGTTCGAGCGCGCGCAACGCGACCATCGGCTCGTCGCCCCGCTTGATCCGCTCCACGCTCACGACCGGAGCGCCCATGAAGCCGACCGACGTCACCAGCGCCTCGTCCGGCACGTCCTCCGGCGCGACGACCTGGATCACGCCGCCTCCCGCCACGAGCCGCTGCGCGTGGAGTTTGCCGAGATAGGGGTTGCCTCCGCCGCCGGTGCCGAGGATGCCCGCCCCGATCGCCAGCCGCTCCAGCCCCTCATGATCCACCGTCCACATCGCTGCCCCCCGCCTTTCGTCTCGCCCCGAACCCGATGTCGGCATTGTCCGCGACGGGGCGCCGACGCGGGTAGTGCGGCTCGGCGCGGAGAGGGATCGGGCGGCGGGCGGCGTGTGGTACAACCGGATCCCCGTGCCCGATGGCGTGCGGACGCCGAACGCGAGGGCACGGGTCGGATGGGACGGGGCGCCGTGTTTTGCCAGCGATGCGGTCGACCGACCGCGGACCGACTCGTCGACGCGCGCATCCGGCCGGTCTGCACCGTCTGCGGCGCCGTGACCTATCTCGACCCGAAGCTGGCGGTCGCGGTGGTGGTCGAGCGGGACGGAATGCTGCTCTTCGGCCGCCGCGCGGAAGGCTCGTGCGCGGCGGGAAAGTGGAGTTTCCCCGCGGGATTCGTGGAGCGGGGCGAGCGCGTCGAGGACGCCGCGGTCCGGGAGACGCGCGAGGAAGTCGGGCTGGAGGTCACGCTCGGGCCGCTCCTCGGACTCTATTCCGCGTCCGGCGAGACCGTCGTCCTCGCCGTCTTCACCGGCGGAAGCGACGCCGGAGCCGCCGTCGCCGCCGACGACCTCGACGCCGTCGCCTGGCACCCGCCCGACGACCCGCCGGACCTCGCCTTCCCCCACGACACCCGCATCATCCGGGACTGGCTCGTCCGCCGATCGGGGAATGGGGGAGCATAGTGCGTTGCAAATGGCTTCGGGGTCCTCACGGGCGCGATCTCGCCCTCCCACGCAGGGTTGAAAATCGCGCAGGGGGCACCCGGCTCAGTCATCGTTCGTCGGTTGAAACCGACTACCGCCAGTCGCGGGGGATTGAATCCATGAGCCGATCGGCTGTTTGAAGACACGCCTTCGTGCCTCAATGGTCATCCGCCCGGACCGACGACGGTTCTCGCTCCGCTCGAAGAGATTCCTCGACTCCGCCTGCGGGCTCCGCTCGGAATGACGGTGGGGGCAATGGCGGGGTGGGGGTGGGGGTGGGTCGGAAACGATGCCGATTGTTGGAGCACAGACCATTCAGTGCTCTGTCCGACCGCATCCGTCACGCCCGCCATCGCCGTCGCCTCCCCCTTGCCCCCCGAACTTGGGGGCAAGGGGGACGGGGGGCTGGGGGACCGTTCCCGTTCGATGGCGACGCATGCCAGTCGGATGGACAGGGGACCATTGTGCCGCCGATCGGTCCCGGTCGAGGGCGGCGGTCGTCTTGGCGTGGGCCCGGCCTATTTCTCCAGCGTCCGGATCGCGCTGCGGACCATGTCGACCGCTTCCATCGAGG
This sequence comes from Thermomicrobiales bacterium, assembly GCA_050997095.1. Taxonomy (GTDB): domain Bacteria; phylum Chloroflexota; class Chloroflexia; order Thermomicrobiales; family UBA6265; genus JBPCRG01. The sequence continues at coordinate 4,648 of JBPCRG010000667.1, forward strand.
GGAGCGTCGCGAAGACGTAGAGCCGCAGCGAGGCGTCGACCGGGCGGATGAAGACCAGTTCGCCCGAGAGCCGGACGATCATTTCGTCGACCGCGGGCCCGATCAGGCGCGACCAGAGCCGCGCCCCGTGGGTCAGCGGGATGAGGTCGTCGATGCGGCTCTCCCCGCGCTCCGCGGCCTGCCCCTGCCGCTCGTCCGCCGCGGCGAGGACGAGCTCGCGCGAGACGTCGACCACCGCGGCGGCCGTCGCGCCGCTGATCACCAGCGTCTCGACCAGCCAGGCCCAGTCGTGCCGCCCGCTCGCGGCGGTCTGGTCGGCGGCGTCCTCCGCGGCGCCGTCGCTTTGGGATTCGCGTTCGTCCTGCATTCGGACGGCCTGCATCAAGAGGCGGTCGAACGATTCGCTGACCGTCTGCCGATGGCGTTTGACGCCGTCCAGGATCACCACCTCGGGCTCCGGCCAGCCGAGCACCTCGTAGGCGGCCGCCTCGCCGGAGGCCATGCCGGTCTTGGCGTCGACCAGGTCGCCGTGGACGAAGGTCAGCGATCCCGAGTTGCGGCCGGAGCAGACGTCGACCACGCAGGTCTTGCGGTCGAGATGCAGCATCTGCAGGACGCTGAAGAGCGACATGCCGCTGAGATAGCTCGTCTGGCGGTGCCGCCGGAGCATCTCGGTGCCCCCGGAGATGGAGCGCACCTGCTGCAATTCGCGGACGGCGGGAGGCGCCGACGTCGACACGGGAGTCTCGGCGGGCACGAACGGCCGGAGGTTGGAGAACCCGCCGTCGTCGCGCGGAGCAGATCGCAGGGGGACGCTCGTGCTCGTCTGAAGAAAGGACGCGAGTCTCGATCGGCCGCTGCTTTGCTGGATCGGCGTCGCGGGGGAGAGCATGCTGGTGGTCATCGTTGCCGCTCCGCGGGGTGATGGCGCGGCCGCGGATCCGCGAACCTTGACGAACGCCAGATCCGCGCGCGGCGACGCGGGAAGGACCCGCCTGTCGTCGCCAAGCTTAAAGTCTGGGCACCGCGCTTTCCCATATGAAGGTAGTCCCTTGTTTCCATGACGGACATCCCGAGAAGGCCCCCTTCCGCCGCCGTTCGGCCTATCGCGCTCCCGGGCGGAGACCGAAAGGACGGGGGATTCCATGTGGCGCCGACGAGTCCGACCGTGGAGGCGAGCGTGCTACACTCACGGGCGGGCCCGCGGTCGACCCCGCCCCCAGTTCGCGACGCCGAGGCGATGGAGGACGTGCATGGAACTCGTTGGCGAGCATACGTTCGCGGCCCCCAGAGATCAGGTTTGGGCCCTCCTCCTCGACCCCGAGGTGTTGAAGGCGTCTCTGCCCGGGTGCGAACGGCTTGAGGTGATCGGACCCGACGAGTATTCGGCGACGATGAAGATCGGCGTCGCGATGATCCGAGGAACCTTCCAGGGCCATGTCAAGATCACCGACAAGCAGGAGCCCGAGCGCTACACGATGGCCGTCGACGGCAGCGGTCCGCAGGGCCAGGTCTCCGGCGTCGGCGTGCTCGAATTGATCGATCAGGGGGAGACCACCCTCGTGCGGTACAAGGGCGACGCGAATGTGCGCGGCACGCTCGCCCGCGTCGGAGCCCGCGTGGTCCAGCCGGCGGCGAAGATGATCGTCGGGCAGTTCTTCGACCGCTTGGAGCAGACCGCAATGAAGGCGCGGGCGACCGGCTGATCCACCCGTTACCACAGACACGGAGCACGACGGTGAAAATCTCGATCAACGTCAACGGTGTGGCGCGCGGCGCGGACGTCGAGCCACGCACGCTGCTCGTCCATTTCCTGCGCGACGGCCTGGGCCTGACCGGCACCCACATCGGCTGCGAGACGAGCCAGTGCGGCATCTGCACCGTGCTGCTCGACGGCGTCGCGGTGAAGAGCTGCACGCTGCTGGCCGCCCAGGTCGACGGCGGCTCGGTCACGACGATCGAGGGCCTCGCCCCGCAAGGGATGCTGCACCCGATCCAGCAGGCGTTCTGGGAGGAGCACGGCGTCCAGTGCGGCTACTGCAGCCCGGCCATGGTCCTGTCGACCAAGGCCCTGCTTGAGGAGAACGCGCAGCCGACCGTGGACGAGATCCGGCATGCCCTCGAAGGCAACATCTGCCGCTGCACCGGCTATCACAACATCGTCAAGTCGGTGCAGGCCGCCGCGGGCAAGATGGCGGCGGGCGCCCAACCCGAACTGATGGAGCGACGGTAGCCCCGACCTCGCCGCCCGCCGGACCGCCCCTCCACGCAGCCCAGCGACACAAGGGAGAACGATCGTGAACCCAGCGACTTTCGCGTACCACCGGGCGGCCAGCGTCGACGAGGCGATCGCGCTGCTGGCGCGGTTCCCCGACGACGGGAAGCTGCTCGCGGGCGGCCACAGCCTGCTCCCGGCGATGAAGCTGCGTCTGGCCGAGCCCGGCAACCTGATCGACATCGCCGCGATCCCCGGTCTGCGCGGCATCCGACGGACCGGGGCCACGATCGAGATCGGCGCGCTGACCACCCATCACGACCTCGAGCGCGACGCCGTCCTGCTCGCGTCCTGCCCCGTGCTCGCGGAGACTGCGGCCAAAGTCGGCGACGTGCAGGTCCGCAACCGGGGCACGATCGGCGGCGCGCTGGCCCACGCCGACCCGTCCGCCGACTACCCCGCCGCGATCCTCGCGCTCGAGGCCGAGATGGTGGTGCAGGGGCCGAACGGCGTCCGCGTCATCCCCGCCGCGGAGTTTTTCGTCGACCTCTTCACCACCTCGCTGACCCCGGACGAGGTGCTGATCGCGATCCGCGTCCCGGCCGCGACCCCGCACGTCGGCTCGAGGTACCAGAAGCTCGCGAACCAGGCGTCGGGCTACGCGATCGTCGGCGTCGCCGCGATCGTCGAACTTGCCGCCGACGGAACCTGCGCCGCCGTCAACATCGGCGTGACCGGCGCCGCGGCCAAGCCGTTCCGCGCCGCCGCGGTCGAGGCGGCCCTGCGCGGCGGGAAATTGGACGCCGCCGCCTTAAAGGGCGCAGTCGCCCATGCCACGGACGGCGTCGACCTGCTCGCGG
>JBPCRG010000537.1:0-5625 GCA_050997095.1 Thermomicrobiales bacterium
ATCGTTCGAATGACGGATTCCCAGTTCTCCCCGAGCGGCCTCCTTGCTCCGCCGGAGCGCCAATCCCGGCCCGTGGGCCTGCGGGTGCGGATCCGGACGTCGGCTAGACCTGAAACACCGTGTAGAACTTGCGCATGGTCTGTTCGACGCGCCATTCGCCGGTCCAGCCAGGCGGGAAGGTCATGACGTCGCCGGGGCCGATCTCGGTCGCGGGGCCGCCGTCCTCGATGCAGACCATGCGGCCTTTGACGCAATGGATCATCTCGCCGTCCGCGACGCTGAACTCGGCCCGCATCCGCCCTTCTTCGACCTCCCAGATCCCCGTGAGGATCCGGCCGTCCAGGCTGCGCCAAAACGTCCTGCCGCGCGTCGCCATCGGCCCTCCCAGCGGAACGCCCACCGGCGCCGCCAATGGCCCGAGTTCCTCCAGCGCCATCGCCGCGCCATCCTCCGACGAGACTTTGAACGCGTCCATCGACATGTCGGTTCATTTCCGGCATTGAGCTCTGAGCCATGAGCTCTGAGGGAGCCGACAGCGGTTTTCCTCATCGCTCACCGCTCAGAGTTCATGGTTCAGAGCCCTAAAGCGATATCACCTGATCCGGCATGTTGCCGGCGAGGGCGGCGTAGAGGTCGGGGAAGCAGCCGATGGTGACGCCGTCGACGACGCCGGAGACCTCGCAGGCGCCGGGCTCGCCGGTCGCGAGGCCGCGCTCGATGGCGCACTGGTCGCACATCATCACGAGCATGCCGCTCTTCGCGGCGACCTTCGCCAGGCGCTCGCCGATCGGGTTGCCTTTCTGGAGCACGAAATTGTTGTCGTCGAAGAAGAACATGCCGACGACGTCGACGCCGTGCGCGCCCGCCTCAAGCTGGGGCAGGATCATCCTGCCGAGCTTGTAGCTGGCGGTGTGCCCCGACGTGGTGAAGAGATACGCGACTTTCATGGGGTGGGCCTGCTCCTTTGGCGCGACGGTTCGACTCGGCCATCTCGGCCGAGGTTCAGCCTACCGGGGAGCGGGACGGGCGTCAAAACGCGGCACGACAGGCGGGCCGGGGACTACGGCAGGAAATGGATCCATTCCCGTGTGCCGAACCGCGTTTCGACCAGACGCTCGGCCTCGGCGTACTCCTTGGGGCTGACGGTGTCGTCGGTCAGGCCGTAGCGCGTGCGGAACGACTCGACCAGATGCGCGATGATCGCGTCGCGGGGGAGGTCGGTCTGCTGGCGGAGCGGGCCGACGCGCTTGTCGGCGGAGGCGATGCCCTTGTCGCTCAGCTTCTCCTTGCCGATCCGCAGCACGTCCAGCATCAGCGGCACGTTCATCTGGTAGGCCATCGTGGTGTGGTGGAGCACGGCGCCGCCGCGGCGGGCCTGCGCCGCGCCGCCGATCTTGCCGCCGGCGGATGTGATGTCGTTCAGCGGCGCGTACCATGCGTCGACCCCGAGCCCGCGCAGGGCGTCGACGACCCAGGCGTCGAAGAACGCATACGACTCCGGGAACCCCATGCCCTGCACCAATGATTCCGGGGCGTGGATGGAGTAGGTGATCGCGCCTTCGGGCTCGATGAACATCGCGCCGCCGCCGCTGATCCGGCGGACGAGCTCGACGCCGTTCCGCGCCGCCGCCGCCTCGTCCACCTCGTTGCGCACCGACTGGAAGCGGCCGAGCACGACGCACCGCCCGCTCCATCCCCAGATCCTGACCGTCGGCGGGCGCTCGCCCCGGCCGACGCGCAGCGTCAGCACCTCGTCGAGGGCCATGTTCATCTGCGGCGTCTCCGCCTTGCCGGGGATCAGCCGCCAGGCGAACTCCCGCCAGCGCCGGTCGGCGTCGTCCCGGCCCTTCCCCGCGGATGTGGAATCACTCACCGGCAGCTCCCCCATCCTCGAGCGCGCGGACGATCGCGGCGCCGAGCGCCTCGGGCGACGAGCCGAGCCACTGCGTGCCGTCGGCGATCGCGGCCGCGATCCTGCCCGCGAACGCCGCCTGCGTGAGATCGGCGGGCGCGCCCTCCAGCGTCGCGGTGATCGGAAGGAGCGCCTCCTCCGGGTAGAGGAAAAAGTCGCCCGAGACCATCACGTCCCGGAGGCGGCCGTCGGCCACCGCGAAGTCGACGCGGACGAGTTTGCCGCCGGGTGTCTTGAAGTCTCCATGCATCGGTCTTCTCCATGTGCCCAGACCTTTGTCGCAACCGGCCACTCGCCGTCAGCCGCTCACCGCCGACCCCGCCGCACATCGTCGAGCACCGCCTGCGCGGCGTGCTCGCCGCTGAGGATCGCGCCGTTGACGCTCGAATCGACGGTGGCTTCGCCGGCGAGATACAAGCCCGGCGTGCCGGTCCGCGTCGTCGGCAGGCCGCCGAAGATGCCCGGCGGCTGCGCGAACTGCGAGAAGGGCACGCGGACGACGTGGCGCGCCGCCCAGTCGGACGGGTCGTGGCCGAGCAGCGCCGCCGCGTCCGCCAGCGCCGCGTGCGCGATCTTCTCGTCGTCCGCCTCCGCCTGCCACGCCTCGCCGAGCAGGACGGCCGCCAGCAGCTGCCGACCCGCGGGCGCGTAGCTCGGCTGGACGCCGGAGAGCGGGGCCAGGTGGTTGACCGCCAGCCCGCCGGTGCCGTCGATCGCCAGGCGCTTGCCCAGCCCGCTCGGGCGGGCGCCCGAGAGGAAGACGGTGACGCAGCCGAGCCCGCAGTCGGGGATGGAGGCGACGCCGGTGAGCCGTTTGGCCGCGGGCGGGTCGGTGGCGACGACGACGGTCGAGGCGGGGACGGTCCCGCCGCCGACGACGACCCCGACGACGCGGCCGTCCTCGATCGCGATCCGCTCGACGGGCGCGTCGAGGGTGACGGCCCCGGCGGGAAGGCGCCGGGCGAGGCTGTCGGAGACCGCCTGCACGCCCTCTGCGGGAAGCACGGCGTCGCCTTCGAGGAACATCTTGAGGGTGAACCGGAGCGCGCCCGCGGAACCGCCCAGGGAGGGATCGAGCGAGATGCCCCCCCAGAAGGGCCTCGCGAAGCGTGCGATGAAGGCGTCGCCGAACCCGACGCGGCGCAGCGCGGCGAGCCCGGATTCGTCGTCGCCGACGGGTCCGGAGGCCTCGTTCGCGCTTTGCCACGGGGAGGTCAGCGCCTTCCAGGCGAAGGCCGCGAGACGCGCCTTGTCGGCGAGGGGGAAGACGGTCGCGGTCAGGTCTCGGACGATCGCGGCCGGGTGGCGGCGGGGGTCGGCGAGGGGAAGCAGCCGGCGACCGGACCAGACCATCGCGCCCCGGTCGAAGCGGCCGAGATCCAGCGAGGCAAGATCGACCTGCCGCCGCAGGGCCGGGTACGCCTCGAGCATCACCTGAAACCCGCGGTCGATCAGGAACCCCCCGTCGTCACGGTGGCTGCGGACGCGCCCGCCGACGCCGTCGCTCCCCTCGTAGACCGCGACGGGCAAGCCCGCCGCATGGAGCGACGTGGCGCAGGTGAGCCCCGCCATGCCCGCGCCGACGATCACGACGGGGGCCCGGGGCGCTGGGGGATCATTCGGCATCGGGAGACCTCTCCACACATCTCGCGAGAGCCGCGGCGCATCGCCGGTGCGGCGGCGGGACGACCATGGCGCAACCCTACCGCACTCGGAAGGGGCACATCCACCGGGGATGCGCGGGAGCCGCACGCCCCGGCGCATCGTCGGGAAGATCCGGACTACCCGGAAAACGGCGGGTCTGTCCGACAAGCCGACGCCGCCACTGTTGGTCTGTGCGTGATCAATGGTCGTCGGCCCGACCGACGACGGTTCCCGCGTTGCTCGAAGGGATTCCCCGGCTTCGCCTGCGGGCTCCGCTCGGAATGACAGGGATGGGGCGTCGCATCGTCAGCGCGGATGATGCCGATCGATCTGGCGCAGAGCATGCTTGCAAGTGGCGAACACATGTTCTATCATGGTTCTAACCGTTGGTGTCCGTACGGTCCCCACCCGGACGGCGCCGAAAGGCGGCCCCCCTCTTTCCCCCCGGGGCCCGTGCCCCGTTTTTGAGCCGCCGTCCCGTGGCGGCGGTTCTCCCCTCCATCCGCCGACGGGTGGCGAGTCGCGGCATGAGGTGGTTCCAGTCTGCCCCGGATCGAGCACCCTCAATACTTCGTCCATCGTCGAGCGATCCGTCGGAGCGAGGCCGACGAGATTCTTCGTGCCTCAGTGGTTTGTCCAACGGCAGGTGTCGTCGTCGGACGGGAGCGGCCCCTATCTCCCCGGCCCGCACCCAGAGGGTGCCCGCCCCGAGTTCGGGGGCAAGGGGGGGCGACGTCGGGCATGGCGGATGCCGTTGGACGGAGCACTCAGGGCGATCCCCTTGACGGTCATTTCGACGAAGGGGGAATCCCGTCTTGGACCGACGACGATTCTCGCTGCGCTCGAAGAGATTCCTCGACTCCGCCTGCGGGCTCCGCTCGGAATGACGGCGGGGGCCGTCGGCGACGACGCCGATTGATCGTGCGTGGAGCACCGAGGCGCACAGGTGGATGCGGAACGCGGTGACGGCTCAGGAGGCGGCGGACTCGATCCGGGGCATGAGCGCCTCCTCGAACTCGACGTGGCGCTCGACCTCCTCGGCGAGGGTCAGCACGCCGCCGTCGTCGTGGGTGGCGGTGCGCTCCCAGTCCTTGAGGGCCAGATTCATGAGCAGGGAGACGAGTTCGCCGCGGGCGGTGTCGAAGGAGTCGATCAGCGCGGCGGCGTCGGTCGGCGCCCCGATCCCCTCGGCGACCGCGGCCTCGGGGGGCAGCGCCTTCAGATGGGGCTCGTTCTGGCGGGTGAAGCGCTGCAGACGTTCGAGCACGACCTCGTCGCGGTCGCGCAACGCAGCGATCAGGGCGAGCATCTGCGGCGATGGATGGCCGTCGAGCAGCTGGCGAAGCACCTTCGGCGTGCCCAGAAGCTCGTCGATCAAGTCGCGGTAGTCTTCGAGCATGGGGTGGGGCTTTCAACGCCTCGCGCGGCGGGCCGGATGTCGGCGGATCGGGCGGACGTCGCCGATCCGTCAGCCGATGAAGTCGGGAACGCCCTGCAGCGTGATCTCCCAGGTGACGAAGAAGGGGTCGCGGAAGGTGAACGCGCTGTCCGACACCGCGCGCACCTCCATCGACCGCATCAGGACCTGGCCCTTCAACGCGGTGAAGGTCGAGGCGTCGACCCGGATCGAGAGATGGTCGAGCAGCCCGCGCTCCAGCCTGGCCCCGCGGCCGAGGCGGTTCAGGGCGAGCACGACGGGCCCGTTGCGCATGACGGTGACGTCCGCCTCCGCGCCGGCCAGCGCCGCGCTCTCCCATGAATAGTCGGACCCCAGCGCCTCCAGCGCGCCGTGCCGGTCGCGGCGGGCGCGGCCGACGATGTCCATGGAGAGGAAGTCGTGGTAGAAGCGCTCCGCCCGGCCGACGTCGGCCACCAGCAGCGAGACGTGGTTGAGCGCGCGCATCTCCACCGCGCGGTCGGCCCCGACGCTCGCGACCGGAGGGATCGTGCCCCACGAGCGTTCGAGCGGGGACGTCTCGACGGCGGCGGGTGCCACGACACGCGGCGCCCCGGCGCCGGGGAGCGTGGACGGAAACACGTCCTCCCCCTGCTCCTCCGTCGCTAGGATC